>CALBTX010000001.1 GCA_937967685.1 uncultured Bacillaceae bacterium
CAAAAAAACTGCACCTCTAAATGTTGCTTTCAGCTAACATTTAAAGTGCAGTTCGTACTGAAACATTTTTCGTTAAGGCGGGTCCAGGGATTAATATATGATTTGCCTGATTTAAGCCTTTGAAGCTTGCTCTCTACTGGCCTTTCTTTTTTTAAGGTAAGATTGCAGCGTGGGGAGAAATAATGACAAAACAGCAATGATGATTAAAACAGCACTGATCGGTCTCGTCATGAAAACGGTGAAGTCTCCGCCGGACATTTGCACAGCGCGTCTGAACTGTTCTTCGGCAATAGGACCTAAAACAACGCCAAGGACAATCGGAGCGACAGGGAATTTCGCCTTATCAAGGAAGTAACCCAGCACCCCGAACAGCAACATGATCCATAAGTCAAAAACGTTGTTGCGCACCGAAAATGTGCCCAGGATACAAAACATCATGATCAGCGGTCCCAATAAAGTGTAGGGAATTTTAAGCGCCTGGGAGAACATGGCGATAAACGGTCTGGACAGGACAAGAATAAAAATAATTGAAACGAAACAGCCGATAAAGATCGCGTAAACCAAGTCGGTTTCGTTGATCATTAACATGGGCCCGGGTTGAATGCCGTGCAAGATGAACGCCCCTAAAATGACCGCGGTTGTCGCACTGCCCGGAATACCAAGAGCGAGCAGCGGAACTAAAGCGCCCATGGCGGCGGCATTGTTGGCGGATTCGGGAGCCGCGATGCCTTCGGGGATACCCGTGCCGAACTTTTCAGGATGTTTCGACCAGCGCACCGCTTCACTGTAGCTTAACATTGCTGCCGTTGTTGCTCCGGCTGCCGGCAGGATACCAATGAAGGTGCCCAATAATGACGAGCGGGCGAAAGTAGGGATTAATCTGCCGAATTCTTTAACACTCGGTAGTTTTGAGGCGACATATTTCACTTTTTCTTTCATGGCATGGTCTTCCTGGGCCTGTCTGAATATTTCAGCGACGGCAAACAGCCCAATGAGGATCGGAATGAAGTCGACGCCGGCTGAAAATTGAGTCGTACCGAAGGTAAACCGGTGTACGCCAGACATGGCATCGATCCCAATTGTGGCGATAAATAAACCGAATAACGCGCCGATGATACCTTTGATTAATTGCTTTCCTGCTAATGCGGCCACAACGGTGAGTCCGAGAAAAGCGATGGCGAAATATTCCGCGGCGGAAAATTTCAACGCGATATTCGCTAAGACAGGGGTGAGGAAAACAAGGATGATCGTTCCGACCAATCCGCCGAGAGCCGAACTGAAAATGGCCCATCCCAGAGCTTTTCCCGCCTCGCCTCTCTGGGCCATTGGATATCCATCCAGCACAGTCATGATCGCTTCCGGCGTTCCGGGGGTTCGGAAAAGAATGGCGCTGATGGCTCCAGAAAAAACAGCCGATGCATAAATGGATGTTAAGATAAGAAAGGCAGGAACCGGATCCATTCCGTACGTTATTGGAATGAGGATGATGACCAGCATTGTCCCGCTGATCCCCGGGGTGGCCCCGCCTACAAAACCGATTAACACCCCTAAAAATAAGGCGATTAAATGGATGGGTTGTATCACGGTCGTTATACCGGTTAGTAGATCTTCAAACATGCAGATCCTCCTTTAATTAGAGTGCAAGATGTGTTTCCACGAAAATGAGGGCTCCCGGATCAGTAAAGGAGCAAACTCATTTCTCTAAAAATGCCCACCCCTCTTGGCAATGGCAGATTGAGAAAATAGGTGAAAATAAAGACGAATGCTGCCGTGCTAATAACGGAAGAAAGGATTAAAGAATACCATTTTTTCATTCCCATGACCCAAGCCGAGGCGAGAATAAGCACAGCAGTAGAAATTGTAAAGCCAATATAGGGGATGACAATGATATACAGGATGAGAATCAACATCACCCACCACAGCCGCTGAGGATACACGGCTTCAGGTCCAAGAGCCTGTTCAATTTCATCTTCATCTTTTCCTTGGATATCCTCCAGTTTCATCTCTTCCAGTTTGGCTTGCGTCAGGCTCTCATCAGATTTTGGGGGCGTGTTCTTTTCCTTCTTAAAGTCGATAAAAGTTTTAATGAGGAGAACAATACCTAGGATGAACATTCCGGTTAAGACGATAAATGGCCAAAAATCAGCCCCGACAGCTGTTCGGCTCCCTGTATCAGGCAACTGAGCCGTTTGAAAAAGAAAAAACACGGAAAATAAAATGGTACATACGGCAATAATGATGTTGGCAACCATTAATACCCCTCCATTCCTAACATGTTCATTTGTTCGTTTTTAAATCCGAATGATTAAACCTTCTGACGCGAGTCTGAAATCATCTCTATTGTTTTCCTTTCCTCCCTCCAATATATTTTAAACGAAATGTGCGAAGATATGAAATTTTAAACAAATAAGTGGTCAACATCAATAGAGTTGTGGTAAATATTAATATAAGAGAGTAAGCGTTTCCACTCCTCCAAAAAATAAAAAGCTTTCTTTGTCGACAAAATTTTTATATGTTTGCAATTATACTACAAGTCATTCGGGTGGTTGTCAATAAATATTTTAATTTAGGTCATTGATGATTTGAACAATGATCTGGATTAAATTATAATGGATGTGTCTGCAAAATGCTGCATGCTGTATTTCGTTATGGTGGGGTGATTCGGTGAAAGCGTTAGTGCATACAACGCCTTTATATGAGCAAGCATATGAAGAAATCCGCAAATCTATTTTAAGGGGGACACTCAAGCCGGGTTCAAAAATTAAAGTGGGCGAAATTGCTGAACAGCTGCAAATCAGCCGCACACCGTTAAGGGAAGGTTTAAGACAGCTGCAAAAAGAAGGCCTGATTGAAATTAGTAAAAGCGGTGTCATTTCTGTCATTGAACTTGATAGAAAGGATTATAAGGAGCTTTGCGCCTGTCGGCTCGTATTAGAACAGGCCATCATTAAGCTGGTCATTGAGGAGATCACCGAGGAACAGTTGGCCTCTTTGGAACAAGTGTTGCAAAACACAGAGAAGGCCATAGAAGAAAACAATCAGATAGAACTGCTGTCAATGAATGCAAAATTTCACGAAACGATGATTCATGTCACTTCCAATCGCCGGCTCATTCAATTGCTGGAACAGGTTCGTTCATTATTGCTAATCTATCGGGCTAATATTCTATCATTTGAAGGCCATGAATTAAGCATATTGAAAGAACATTGGAAAATATTTGAAGCGATCAAAAATAAAAATGTTGACGAAGCGGTCGCTGCCATTCATGAGCATTTGAATCAGGACTTGAAACGCGGTTTGCAAACTTTAGATCAACTCGAACATACTTGATTGACTGAAACGAGATGTCCATGGCCATAAGTTCAGCGTTGAAATATTAACATAGAGGAGGAGACAAGATGAAAGCAGCTTTAGAAAAGATGAAAGTGGTCGACTTGACACAAGTGATGGCCGGCCCGTATTGCACCATGACCTTGGCTGATCTGGGCGCTGAAGTGATTAAAGTCGAAAAATACCCCAAAGGGGATGACACACGGGAAATGGGTCCGTATGTCAATGACGAAAGCTATTGTTACATGATGATTAACCGCAACAAAAAAGGTATCCGCTTAAACTTAAAAGAGGAAAAAGGCATTGAAATCTTTAAAAAACTTGTTGCTGATGCCGATGTCGTCATCGAAAATTTTCGTCCGGGTGTGACGAAGAAATTAGGTATTGACTATGAGAGTCTCAAAAAAGTGAATCCGGGTCTTATATATTGTTCCATTTCCGGTTATGGTCAAACGGGTCCGTACAGTCATAAAGGTGGTTTTGATATCATGGCCTCGGGGATGTCTGGTATTATGGCCATGACCGGGGAGCCGGGCAGACCTCCGGTTAAAGTCGGGATCGCCATGCATGATATTGCTGCGGCGATGACCGCTGTATACAATATATTGGCGGCCTACATTTATAAGCAGGAAACCGGCAAGGGGCAGTATATTGACGTCTCTCTGGTTGAGAGTGCCCTAGCCTGGACAACCTGGGAAGCAGCGGCTTATTTCGGCGCGGGAGAAATACCCGAAAGAACCGGATCCCGTCACCGCGTCAGCGCACCTTATCAAGGTTTTCGCACGAAAGACGGATATGTGCTCGTTGGAGCGGCCAACCAAAGGCTGTGGGAGAAATTTTGCCGAGACGTTGTGGAGCAACCGGAATGGATCGAAGATCCCCGTTTTACGACCAACCAAGACAGACAAAAACATGTTGATGAATTGGAGCAACTGATCGAATCCATTCTTGTTGAACAGCCGACACAATATTGGGTTGATAAATTGGAGAAAGCCGGTGTTCCGGGCGGCCCGATTCTGAGATATGATCAAACGCTGAACAACGAGCATATTCTCGCCAGAAACATGGTTCAGGAAGTGGAACATCCGGTGGCCGGAAAGACGAAAGTACTCGGTATACCGGGCAAATGTACCGAAACGCCGGGTCGGATCCGTGCAGCCGCACCAACATTGGGACAACATACAGAAGAAGTTTTGAAAGGATTGGATCTAACGGAAGCCGAGATTGAAGAACTAAAGGACAACGGAGTGATCTAACCGACGGCTGGCAAATTCCATAGCGGCCGAAAAGATGATGCCGTCGTCCAACCGTCAAGGCGTTAACAGCATCTTTTATTTAAGGAGGCAAAATGATGGCTAAAGTAGAATCAAAACCAGATGTTTTTGTCGAAAAGAAAGATGAAATTGCAACATTATACTTAAATCGTCCAGAAAAGCGCAATGCCTTTCATATGGATATGTGGTTGATGATCGAAGAACGCTTGAAAGAATTGGAAGCGGATGACGAGGTGAAAGTGCTCATTATCAGGGGTGTGGATGAGACCTCATTTGCAGCCGGAGCGGACATTAGCGAATTCAAAACGATCCGCTATTCCGCCGAAGGAGCCAAGAAGTATAACGATCGGGTCATGCTTGTCGAACAGAGGCTGAAAAATTTTCCGAAGCCGACGATTGCCATGATTCAAAGATATTGCGTGGGGGGAGGCATGGAATTGGCCTTGGCCTGTGATTTGCGTTTCAGTTCGGAAACAGGACTGTTCGGCATCACCCCCGCCAAATTAGGGTTGATTTATAATTTGGCCCCGACGAAAGGTTTGGTCGATCTCGTCGGTCCGGCCAAAGCAAAAGATATTTTATTCTCCGGACGGCTGCTTGATGCTCAAGAGGCCTATGAGTTTGGCTTGATTGAACGTGTTTATCCGGATGACGAAATTGTTGAGAAAACATACGAGTATGCTTCACTCATTACTGAAAGGGCTCAAAGAGCCGTAAAAGGTTCCAAAAGAATCATTGCCGAAGTCGTTAAAGGCGCTCAGGAAGAGTCTCCCGAGATCGCTCAGCTCATTTTGGATTCGTTTGAATCGGATGATTACAAAGAAGGGGTCAACGCCTTTTTGGAAAAAAGAAAGCCTAACTTTAAGGAAATTTAGGTGCTTTTTGTCCAAGTTGGGAAGAAACAACGTCGGAAACAGCCGTCGTTGCATCTTAAGAAATATTATGGACAGTAGAGAAGAACATTCATGAACAGTAGAGAAGAACATATTATGAACAGTAGGGAGTTGAGAAAGCATGCAGTATTCATTAAAAGGAAAAAATCCGCAATTGCATCCTTCGGTGTATGTCGCCCCCGGCGCACAAGTCATCGGGAATGTCATCGCCGAAGAGAATGCGA
This sequence comes from uncultured Bacillaceae bacterium, assembly GCA_937967685.1. GTDB lineage: Bacteria > Bacillota > Bacilli > Caldalkalibacillales > Caldalkalibacillaceae > CALBTX01. Next base: position 5,722 of record CALBTX010000001.1, read on the forward strand.
CGATATGGTTTAACGCTGTTCTCCGCGGGGATAACGAACAAATTAAAATTGGCAAAGGATCCAACATCCAGGATGGGACAATCGTTCATGTCGATCCCGGTTTTCCGGTCAATGTCGGTGAAAACGTCACCGTCGGACACAACGTCATTTTGCACGGCTGCACCGTCGAAGACGGGGCTTTGATTGGTATGGGCGCCACGATTTTAAACGGAGCTGTCATCGGCAAAGGCGCTTTAGTGGCGGCCGGCGCCGTCGTTGGTGAAGGAAAGAAAGTCGAACCGGGAACGCTTGTCGCCGGAGTTCCGGCCAAACCGATCAAACAGCTTTCTCCAGAAAATATCGAACGAATGCAAGAAGGTGTTCAGCATTATATTGAAAAAGGAAAACTGTACAGCGAAGAAAACATCAAGTGATCGGTATCAAGCACACTTTGACGATGTGGAAACGATGAGGCAAAATGAAAGACCATCCGTTCAAAGACCATCCGTTCGCTGAACATTCCCAGCTATTTCATGAACCGAAAGTGTTAATTTGAAGGAGAGAATGGTAATGAAACCTCTGGAAGGGATAAGAGTGATTGACTTATCCAGAATATTGAGCGGGCCGTATTGCACAATGACTTTGGCTGACATGGGGGCTGAAGTTATCAAGGTTGAAGCGCCGAAAGGTGATGACACGCGCACGTGGGGACCGCCCTTCGTCGGTGAGGAAAGCGCCTATTTTTTGAGCATTAATCGCAACAAAAAAAGCATTGCCATCAATTTAAAAGATGAAAAAGGGAAAGAAATCCTGCTCAAGATGGTGAAAGATGCCGACGTCGTTGTCGAAAATTTTCGCCCGGGCACTTTAGATCGTCTCGGTTTAGGATACGAGGTGTTAAAAAAGACGAATCCGCGAATCATTCTAGCCTCCATTTCGGGTTTCGGACAAACGGGCCCATACGCTCAAAAACCGGGTTATGATGTCATTGCCCAGGGCATGGGCGGCTTGACGAGCGTGACGGGTGAACCGGGCAGGGCCCCGGTCAAGGCTGGTTTTTCCATTGCCGATATCGGAACGGGCATGTGGGCGGTGATTGGTATTTTAAATGCGATTATCGCCCGGGAGAAAACCGGTGAAGGCCAATGGGTGGATGCATCCCTGCTGGACACGATGATTTCCTGGCAAACTTATTTGGCCGGCAATTTCTTTGCCAGCGGCAAAAATCCGCAACCACAAGGCGGTGCACATCCGAACATCGTGCCTTATCAATTGTTTGAATCCAAAGACGGGTATTTCAATGTAGCGGTCGGCAACGACAATTTGTGGGCGAAATTTTGTCAAGTGATCGGTGAAGAAGATCTGAAGGATAAATATCCGACGAACAAAGACCGTGTGGAGAATCGTGAAGAACTCGTGCCCTACCTGCAAAACGTTTTTTATAACAAAACGAGCAAAGAGTGGGTTGAAGCTTTTGAAGAAGCAGGCATCCCATCGGGGCCGGTTCTCCGCTTTGATGAAATTTATGAAGACCCTCACGTGTTAGCGAGGGAGCAGCTGGTGGAAAAAGAGCACCCAACGGCAGGGAAGGTGAAAATGACCGGCATCCCGGTCAAACTGTCTTCCACACCCGGCGAAATTTCTTCTGCACCTCCTTTACTTGGAGAACACACCCGGGAGATTTTATCCACGCTGGTCGGCTTATCGGATGAAGAAATTGCCGATTTGGAACAAAAAAATGTCGTTGTCGCATATGAAAACGAAGGCGACAAAAAATCTTAAAATACCGGGTTCAAACAAACAGGCGGAAAAGCCACCTATCCTGCCCTGATGCGGATAAGGTGGCTTTTTTCAGGGAAAATTCATTTCAAATAACAAATGTCTTGCCGTCTACGGCGAAGGGGATGGAAAGATCTTTTAAATGTGACAGCATATCTTGATTCAGATGGGTGAGGACGATTTGTTCGGCTTTAATCTCACCGATATGAGCGGACAATGTTTGATAGTTTAGATGGAATTTCACATCTTGATCATAGGCATAACATTCTGTAATGAACAGATCGGCTCCGTGTGCGGCGTGGATCAGCTCATCCACCCATTCCGTATCCCCCGAAAATGTGACGACCTTATGATCAAATTCCAGCCGTAAAGCCAAAGAAGGACTGCCACTGGGATGTTTCACCGGAAAGGTGTGCACATGGACATCATGAAAAACATTTTCTTTTTCCAAATCGTATTCAACGATGTCTAGCGCAAATTTGTACTTGTTGTGCGTCGAGCCAGGGAACATCACTTCCATCAGGTCCGTGATTCTTTGTTTCGTTCCAGGTGGACCGGCAATGAGGAGAGGGGTGGTTCGTTTGCTCATAAAATGGGCATCGAGAATGAAAAAAGGAATCCCGCCAAAATGATCACCATGCAGATGGGATAAAAGAATGAAGGCGATTTCGTTCGGATCGATATGCAAACGCCGGATGGCCGCCAAGACCGATGGGCCGCAATCGATCAAAAAGGAATGTCGCTTTCTGTGAATGAATATGGATGTATGTAAGCGGCCGCCGCTGTTAAATGCGTCGCCGCTGCCTAAAAAAGTCACCTTAACGTCACTCAATCGATTCCCTCCTCAAATCACAGGAGACTCCTTCCTTCAAAAGCGGGAGACTCCCACCTTGAATATCAGGAGATTCCTTTCTTCAGTAGCGGGAGATTCCCCCTTTCAATGCAGAAGGTTCCCTTCATCAATCGTAAGCCGAAGACATGTTGCCTCAGCTGAAGACATGTATAGCCTCCCCTTTTGATGCTTTTTCATCAACACGAACAAAAAATTAGGGAAGCAGAAGCACTTTTCCGGTACTGTGCCTGTTTTCAATCCATGCGTGGGCTTGAGCGGCCTCTTTCAAACTGAACTTTTTGCTGATCAGCATTTGTAATTCACCTTTGGCCAAATAGGCGAGGACGGTTTCAGCGGTATCCGCCAGTGTTTGAGGACGAAGTTTGCGGGTGGTTCCAAAACTGTAGCCCAGCACCGATCGACAGCTGGCATGAAGCCCATTCGTTTGAAAAGAGCCCGGTTTGCCGCTGCCATTGCCGAAATTGACAATTCGACCGAAATGGGCCAGACAGTCCAGACTTTGTTCGAATATATGGCCGGCCAAGGAATCCAAAATGACATCAGCTCCGTGGTTATGGGTCAGATTTAAGACGTGATCGACAAAACTTTCCGTGTTGTAGTTAAAAACATGATCGGCTCCCATCTGGTAAGCGATCTCTTTTTTTAGATCATTGCCGACTGTGGCAATGACCATTCCCGCACCTAAAAGTTTGGCGAGCTGAATGGCGGTTGTGCCGATGCCTCCCGAAGCTGAATGAATGAGCACGGTTTCTCCTTTTTGTAAACGGGCGCATTTCATTAACAAATTGTATGACGTAAAAGAAACGATCGGACTGGCGGCAGCCGTTTCCAAATCGATATGGTCGGGTATGGGGAAGGTCAATATTTCATCAGCGGTGGTATATTCCGCATACGAGCCATGATTGGGAAAAGCGATCACCCGTTGGCCCGCTTGAAGGTTTTTGACTTCCGCGCCCACTTCTTCAATCGTTCCAGCAACATCCAGACCAGGGACAAACGGCGGTTTGCCTGCACCGTGATATTTTCCGTACCGTGCTTTAATGTCAGCGAAATTGATGCTTGCCGCGGCAACCTTAATCAATACTTCGTTTGATCGGACAGCGGGCCGATGTACATCCGTATATTGCAACACATCTGGTCCTCCAAAATCCGTGACCATGACAGCTTTCATCATTAAAGCTCCCCTTTCAAAGCGTTTGAAACAATTGTAGACAATTTTAGGATTAATATCAATTGATCACCTTGGAACAATTTAGCATTTATTCATAAGAACCCAAAATTGTTGACATATCGGATTTGGAGAAGTAATATTGTTATATATTCAGTCAAAAATGAATATATTCAGTCAAAATTAAACACATTTTTTGGCTCGTTATGTATTCATTTCCAATTCTGTCTATTTACCTTCAATTCTGTCGACAAATAATATCTGTCATGCGCCTCTAGGGTTGCCATTTTGGGGGTTGCCATTTTGGGAGGGGGGATGCTTGAATTCGTAAAACTATAAACAATGTCCAAATGGTCCTTTTTCAAAATGTTAGCGCTGTCATATTAAAGCATATTAAAAAAGGGGAGGAAAAACATATGCCCAAAAAATGGTTGCTAATGCTTGCCGCAAGCGTACTGCTCTTAGGCATGCTGGCCGGATGCGGTGGGGGTGAAGAAACGAATAGCAGTGGACAAGATAATGCTGCCAACAATGCGCAGGAAAACGGGGGAGAAAATGCGAGCGGCTCAGAGAACGGCTCAGATGAAAGTGGAAATGATGAAGAAGCAGCCGGCGGAGAAACGATTTCTTTGACATTGTCGCATCAATGGCCGCAAGCGACGGAGGACGAAGGAGATTTCCGTGGTCAGTTGGCTGTTAAATTTGCCAATGCGATCAACGAAAAATCCGATGGTCAGATCGAGATCGATATTTACCCGGCCAGTTCGCTGGTGGGAGCGACGGAACAGTATGATGCCATGTTAAGCGGAGGTCTGGATATGTCCGTCTATCCGCTGGATTATGCCGGGGGTCAAGTGCCGCAATTCAGCGCCACGCTCATGCCGGCACTGGTGCGCAATCATGAAGAGGCCGCCGCTTGGGAAAATGCAGAAATCGGCCAAAAAATCCGTGAAATCGCCGAAGAAAATGGCATTAAAATTTTAGTCTGGGTCTGGAATGCCGGGGGAATTGGCACCAAGGGCGATCCGATTATCAGTCCGGAGGACATTGCTTCGGGGATGAAAACGCGTGCAGCGGGCGCGAGAGTAGAAGCCATGCTGGCCAGTCAGGGAGCGGGCATTCAAAGCATGCCTTCATCGGAAATTTATTCGGCCATGCAGACCGGGGTTCTCGATGCCGCCATCACGTCCGCTTCATCATTTAGTTCTTATAAACTGCATGAGCAAGTGAGTTCCTACACGTCACCAACCGAAAACACGTTTTGGTTTATGTTTGAACCTTTGGTCATCAGCATGAACACTTGGGAATCATTAACGCCTGAACAGCAGGCACTTTTTGAGGAAGCAGCCGCTGAATTGCAAGAATTTGCTTATACGGCTTCAGCTGAGGACGACGCCCGTGTCGAAGAAGAATTTAAGGAAAATGGGGTCGACGTTTATCATATCGATGATGCCGCCTATGAAAAATGGGTGGAAGTATCCAAGCCGATTTGGGAAGAGTTTGCTTCGGAAGTTGAAGGAGGACAGGAATTGATCGATTTAGCCCAGCAAGTGAGCGCGGAATGATCATTTCTCAAAAAACATACAGGCGTATCACTTAGTCCCTGGCAGGACAGCAAGACATTACGGTACGGTGCACGGTTTTTGGTGTACCGTACCGTGTATGAGCGGTTGAACTTTGGGAGAGGAGGGGACTTGTGCAAAGGAAAAAATTTTTTCTTTTTCGTTGGATTGAGGGGATATCAGAGCTGACGGGATATTTAAGCGGATTGGCCATACTCCTGGCGGCTCTGGTCGTTTTTGAACAAGTCGTTTTACGCTATATCTTACAGTGGCCATCCATTTGGCAAAATGAACTAGGTCTTTATTTATTAATGTTTTCCGCATTCGTCGGCGGGGCTTACGGTTTGAAACACGGTGCTCATGTCGGGGTGGATCTCATTGTCATCCGCCTGCCGAAAAAGGCGCAACTCATATTAAAAATCATCGTTTCCGTTCTATGCCTCTTACTGATTGTCGTCGTAGGCTGGAAAGCGTGGGAAATGTGGTGGGAAGCCACCGTGAACGATTGGCATTCCGAAACGTTATGGGGACCTCCCCTCACTTATCCGTACTTCATTTTACCTTTGGGCATGACGTTAATCGCCCTGCAATATATTGTCATCATTGCTGAAACGATACAGGAACTGCTGGGAGACGGAAGCACGAACGGGGAGGTGAGCGAATGAGTTCCCTGGCGTTAGGGGCAATCATTGGCGTAGTCACTTTATTGGTGATGCTGACGGGGGCTCCCATCGCTTTTTCATTGGGGCTTGTAGCGATGGCGGCCATGTATCTTCTGCTGGAACCGTTGCAATTTGACATGATTGCAAAATTTGTTTATGCCGAACTGGATAATTTTACGCTTTTAACCATTCCGTTGTTTATTTTTATGGGTGCGGTTTTCGCCGGATCGAAAGCCAGCCAGGATTTGTTTGATGCCGCTGAAAAGTGGATCGGCCGGCTGAAGGGGGGCCTTGGTATGAGCAGTGTCATTGCTTCGTCTCTCTTTGCCGCCCTCACTGGCTCTTCTCCGGCTACAGCCGCAGCGATCGGCAAGGTGGCCATTCCGGAGATGAGAAAACGCGGGTATTCCGGATCGGTTGCGGCCGGGGCGATTGTTGCCGGCGGTACATTGGGTATACTTATCCCGCCCAGCGTCACGTTAATTTTATACGGGATTGCTGTTGAACAATCCATTGGACAGTTGTTTATTGGCGGCATCATCCCGGGGATTATTATTACGATCATGTTTTGTCTGTGGATTCCTTTGGCCATGAAATGGGAAAGGAAATCGTCGGCTTCCCGTGCGGGCAAAACATCCCATCGGTCCACTGAAAATGATGCGGAATACGTATTAAAAACGTATTCATGGAAAGACCGCTTCAAAGCTTTAATTCAGGTCATTCCTTTTCTGCTGTTGATTATCGCCGTGTTAAGCGTCTTGTATCTCGGCATCGCGACGCCAAGTGAAGCCGCAGCCGTTGGAGCAATTTTAGCTCTTGTGCTCGTCATGGTAATTTATCGGTCTTTAACGTGGAAAAAATTCGTCAATATTTTACTGGAGACGACCAGGGAGAGCACCATGGTTTTGATGATCATCGCTTTCTCCGGTTTGGTTGGGGTGATGATGAGCTTTCTTTCCATCCCCCAGGATTTAACCCAGCTCATCGTTGAACTGGAAGTAAACCGCTGGGTGATTATGCTCCTGATCAACTTGTTTTTGCTTGTGTTGGGCTTCTTTTTACCTCCGGCCGCGATTATTTTGATGGTTTCGCCGATTATTTATCCGGTCATCATGGCCCTTGAATTTGACCCAATCTGGTTCGGCGTGCTGATGACGGTAAACATGGAAATGGGTTTGATCACCCCGCCGGTGGGCCTGAACCTTTATGTTGTCAAAGGTATTGCGCCGGATATCCCGCTGACCGATATTTTGCGCGGTTCGATGCCGTACGTTGTCATTTTGGCGCTGGCGATCATCTTGTTCTGTATTTTCCCTGGGCTGATCACTTGGTTACCCACCGTGTTAATGTCTTGAGTGTGTCTGCAGTAGAGCGGATAGATCGACCTCCGTTGAGTGGCTGTGCCGGAGTCAATAATTCAGTACACCGGATATAGCCGCTCCTTGTGCGTTGTGAACAGGTATAAATCATCATTATAAATCATCCATTATGAATCATTAAGAAATGAATTATTAAGAAATGAATCATTAAGAAGTCGTTACTGATTTGTCGACATTATTTTGTTGACTAGAAACGGGGTGATTGACAATGGAACTTGATTACTCCTTGCCTCGTATGATTGCCAAACAAATTGCTGCGGACATTTTCAATCGAGAACTAAAACCGGGCCAAAAAGTGATTGAAGAGCGTTATGCGGAGCGGTTCAACATTAGCCGTGCCCCCGTACGGGAGGCGCTCTATTTGTTGGCAACGGAAGGTTTGGTTGAACGCGTGCCGAGAAGAGGATCTTTTGTGAAACGCTATACAAAACGGGATATAAAAGACCTGTATGAAATGCGCCTGTCGATCGAACTGATGGCCATTCAAAGAATTAAGCAGCCTTTTCCGCGAGAACACGTGGAAAAAATGGAGCAAATATTGACGAAGATGACCGATGCGGCGGTGAGTGAAGATCGCGAAACATATACTGAGCTGAACAGGGAATACCATTTACAACTGATCAAATTATCCAAGAGCACAGTGTTCGAAAATATTTACTCCCAGTTAGGCTCTCCTTTGGTTGCTTTGCAAAAAATATCTTTTTCCGACGCGCAAAATATGGAAAATTCTCTTGAAGACCATAAACTGTTGTGGAAACTGCTGCTTAGCGGCAAGAATGCCATCGCTGAAGGCGTGCTCAAGGAACATAACAAACTGGCGCTGGAACGGGTTCGTCAACAGATTGATCAGGGAGGGAAGGTTCATGAAGGTCATCATCAGTCGCTTAGATCCAAAGGCTAAAATCACTTTGCAGGAAACAGCGGGTCTGGCCATCATCACCTTGCACCGGCCTCATTTGCGCAATGCACTCACGGCAAAAATGTGGAGTGAACTGGCTGAACTGGGTGAAAGCGTTGTGCAGAATCCAAAAAATAAAGTGTTGTTGTTGCGCGGGGCCGGCCAGCAATTTACAGCCGGATCAGACATTAAGGAATTTCATACGATGTCATTGCGCGAAGCAGAAAATACATTTGTATTAATGGAAAAGGCCATCTCCACCTTTGAACAGCTGCCCATTCCGACCATCGGCGTGATCAACGGTCCGGCTATGGGAGCCGGTTTGGAACTGGCTTTAGCCTGTGATATCCGCATCGGTTCCCACCAGGCAAGGATGGGCATCCCGGTTGGCAGACTGGGCATTACGATCAATCAGAAATTTGCCCAACGGCTTGTTGATCTGATTGGACCGAGCCGTACGAAGGACTTGGTCTATACCGGCCGAATCTTCGATGCAGAAGAATGTTTGCGCCTGGGCCTGCTCAATTATTTGGTGAAAGAAGATGAACTCGATCGCTTTGCTTTGGAGAAAGGACATTTGGTGGCTTCTCAATCCCCGGCGTCAGTGTATGCGGTTAAACGTTCTGTGGCCATGTGTTTGAATCGGATGGAAATCCCATGGGGAAGTACCAGCACCGTTTTCGTCGACCCTCATGATTTCCCGGAAGGTGTGGCATCTTTTGTTGAAAAAAGGCCGCCCAATTTTCAAAAACGAATTATTCGCTGATCATAAGGAAAGGTCTTTCGCCAAGGATGGTATGTCAAGGATGGTGAGAATCGGGCGGAATGGCTCCGGCTTCGCCAAGCCGGGTGAGGTTTTTCGCCAAGGATGATGAGTGGCGGGTATGTGAGGTTTTGCCTCCATGCCCGCTGTTTCTTTTTTCCGTCGCTTTGCTCATCGCTCTATTTAAATGCCGAAACGCCTGACGTTATCGTAGAAATGACAGATGTAGTCAAAGAACAACTTTTCTGAAGGAGATAAATCCCTTTTCTTGGTGGAAATGATCCCCACCGTCCGGCGAATGATCGGTTCAAGCACCGCTATTTTTGTGGTGCCTTTAGGGATATTGTGCATGACGGTCGTTTCGGGAAGGATGCTCACGCCAAGCCCAGCTGCCACTAAGTTTTTTATCGTGTCGATGTCTTCTCCTTCAAAGGCGATTGCCGGCTGAAAACCATTTTGCTGACATGCTTCAAGGATGATGTTATGCTCCAGGCCTATACGCAGCAGAATAAAAGGATCGCTGCGCAGCTGATTAAGGCGGATGGACGGCTGTTTGGCCAAAGGATGGTCTTCCGGCACCAAAGCGATCATTTTCTCGCTAAAAAAGATTTTCCCGCTTACTTTCTTTTCGTCCTTGGGGACGGGTGTAACGAAGGCGAGATTGATTTTTCCTTGAACGATGGATCGGAACAAGTATTGGATACTCCCTTGTTCGACATGCAAGTTGATGCGGGGGTATTTTTGCCTGAATGAGGAAATGACCGTCGGTAACGTGTTCGCAGATAAACTGTTCGGAAAACCGATGCGTATAACCCCGGCCTCCGGATCAAGAAATTCGTTCACCTTCTCCACCGCATGATCCATTTCAAGCAAGGCCATCTCGATATGTTCGAGGAAGATGCGTCCCACGGGAGTCAGTTTGACATTTCGTCCGGAACGTTCGAACAACTTCACATTTAATTCTTTTTCCAAATTGGCGATTTGTTGACTGACGGCGGATTGGGCCACATTTAAGGTTAATGCGGCTTCGGTCATATGCTCCTTTTTAGCCACCTCGATAAAATATTTAATTTGTCGGATCTCCATCTGTTATTCCCCCCTCTTTTACAATTGATCATTTTTTAAGATGGTTTTTATCTTAATTATATATTGAACAGATTAATTATGGCTAGTAAAATTTGATTAAGAAGACGGGGTGAGGAGATGTGAACAGATGAAATTTCGCAAAGGACTATATGATCCGTCGTTCGAACATGATGCTTGCGGGGTCGGGTTGATCGCCCACATTAAAGGTCAAGCTTCGCACCAAATTGTGAGGCAAGGCCTTTCCATGTTATGCAGGCAGGAACATCGCGGAGGTAAAGGAAGCGACCCCGATAGCGGAGACGGTGCCGGCATCATGTTGCAAATCCCTCACGAATTTTTGCAGAAACAGACGGCTATCGCACTGCCTGAACCCGGCAAATATGCCATCGGCATGGTCTTTTTGCCGAATGATCAAGCGTGCAGAAATAAATGTGAACGTCAATTGGAAAATATCGTCCGGCGGGAAGGACAAAAATTCCTTGGCTGGCGCACAGTGCCCGTCAATCAGGACGCGATAGGGGAAGCAGCCAAAGCGTGCCAGCCTGTCATCAAGCAGTTTTTTATCGCCCCGGGCACCTCCGTTCAAGACCAGATGGATTTTGAACGCAAGCTGTATGTCATTCGCAAACAGGCTGAAAAAATCATCCGCCGAGGCATGGCCCAAACAGACATATTCTACGTGGCCAGCTTATCCAGCCGCACGATTGTGTACAAAGGCATGCTGACGCCTTGGCAGGTGGATCGCTTTTTTACCGATCTGCAAGATACAACCTTGGCTTCGGCGTTTGCGCTTGTACATTCGCGTTTTAGTACGAATACGTTTCCCAGCTGGGAGCGCGCTCAGCCGAATCGATATTTAATTCATAATGGGGAAATCAACACGCTTCGTGGCAATGTCCATTGGATGAATGCTCGTGAAAAGAGGTGTGCATCAGAGGCGTTCGGGGACGACATCAACCGCGTGTTCCCGGTTGTGGATGCGGAAGGAAGCGATTCAGCGGCTCTCGACAACGTCCTGGAATTTTTAACGCTTGGCGGCCGTTCGCTCTCTCATGCGGCGATGATGATGATTCCCGAACCATGGGATCGCGATGAGACGATGGATGAAGACTTAAAAGCTTTTTACGAGTACCACAGCACTTTGATGGAGCCGTGGGATGGCCCAACATCCATAGTATTTTGCGACGGGACGCAAATCTGTGCCATGCTTGATCGCAATGGACTTCGCCCGGGACGCTACTACTTGACTGATGACGATTGCATCATTTTTGCTTCGGAAGCAGGGGTGTTAGACATCCCCGAAGAGAAAATTTTGCAAAAGCGTCTCCTCGAACCGGGACAATTGTTACTCATCGATTTTGCCGAAGGGCGGTTGGTGCCGAATGAAGAGATTAAACAGCGGACGGCTGCGGCATATCCATATCGTCGCTGGCTGGATGAACATCTCGTTCATGTGAATGATTTGCCGGTCAAAGCGATCCAGGAAAAAGCAGCAGAAGAAGTCACAGATCCAAACGAACTGCTCAGACGTCAGCAAGCTCACGGATATACGTACGAAGAACTGACGAAACAACTCAAGCCGATGATCACGGAGAAACAGGATCCGCTAGGCTCTATGGGGTATGATGCACCGCTCGCTGTCCTATCTGAGCAGCCGCAGCTCTTGTACAACTATTTCAAGCAACAATTTGCCCAAGTGACAAACCCTCCTATCGATGTGATCCGGGAACAGGCGATCACGTCAACGGTCACGACTTTGGGAGCCGAACGGAACTTGCTCTGTCCAGAGCCAATCAGTTGCCGTCATATTCGTCTTGAGTCACCGCTTATTGACGGTCTCACGTGGAAAAAGCTGCTTAACAACAGACATGACGCTTTCCGCATCAAGCGATTGTCCGCCCTGTTTCCAGTCGCTGAAGGAGCGCAAGGTTTGACGGAGGCGCTAGACAGGCTGTTTGCTGAAGCGGACCAGGCGATCGCCGAAGGTTATGCGCTGTTGGTGTTGTCCGACCGGGACATGGGATCTGCTCAGGCGGCGATACCGGCGCTCTTGGCGGTGTCCGGACTGCATCATCATTTGATTCGCCAAGGCACTCGGACCCAAGTGAGTCTAATTGCTGAAACCGGTGAAGCGCGGGACGTGCATCAATTTTGTCTGCTGTTGGGCTACGGGGCGAATGCAATTTATCCATACTTGGCCATTGCCACCATTGAACAAATGGCCATGGAGGGTGAATGGGAAGGTATTAACCGTGCTCAAGCAGTCGGCACGTACTTGGTTACAGCGTTGCACGGTATACAGAAAGTGTTGGCCAAAATGGGCATTTCCACGATTCAAAGTTATCGCGGTGCGCAAATATTTGAAGCGATCGGCATTAATTCATCTGTCATTGATCGCTATTTCACCGGCACCGCTTCCCGAATCGAAGGTATCGGGCTGGAAATCATCGCTGAGGAAACGCTCATGCGCCACAAAAGAGCATATGCTGATCACATCTATAAAGAGCGAGCCCTCGATTCCGGGAGTGATTTTCAATGGCGCCGTAACGGAGAGTATCACAAAGTTCACGGAATAACGGTTCACACACTGCAGCGAGCGACTCGCCAAAACGATTACGCGCTGTACAAACGGTATACTGAGCTGGTCAATGAAGAAAAGATGACGTTTTTGCGCAATTTGTGGACGTTTAAACCAGATAGAAAGCCGATTCCGCTTGAGGAAGTAGAGTCCGTTGAGGCCATTTGCCGCCGGTTCAAAACGGGTGCCATGTCTTACGGTTCCATCAGTCAGGAAGCGCATGAGGCGTTGGCGATTGCCATGAACCGCATCGGCGGCAAAAGTAACAGCGGGGAAGGGGGAGAAGACCCGAGGCGGTTTTTACCGGATGATCATGGCGATTGGCGGCGAAGCGCCATTAAGCAGGTGGCATCCGGCCGATTTGGCGTTACCAGTCATTATTTGACGAACGCCGATGAAATCCAAATCAAAATCGCCCAGGGGGCCAAACCCGGTGAAGGCGGTCAGCTCCCGGGAGAGAAAGTGTATCCGTGGATTGCCAAAGTGCGCGGGTCCACACCCGGCGTCGGCTTGATATCGCCCCCGCCGCACCACGACATCTATTCCATTGAAGATCTCGCCCAGCTCATTTACGATCTGAAAAAGGCGAATCCCCAAGCGAGAATCAATGTGAAGTTAGTTGCCAAGTCGGGCGTCGGCACGATCGCCGCCGGTGTAGCAAAAGGATTGGCCGATGTCATCTTAATCAGCGGATACGAAGGCGGAACCGGAGCGGCCGCGAGAACGAGCATTAAACACGCCGGGATTCCGTGGGAAATCGGCCTGGCGGAAACGCATCAGACACTCGTTTTAAATAAGCTGCGTGACCGGGTCGTCTTGGAAACAGACGGGAAAATGATGACCGGCCGCGACGTTGTTATCGCCGCTTTGCTCGGAGCGGAAGAATACGGATTTTCCACTGCGCCGCTCATAGCGCTCGGCTGCGTCATGATGCGCGCTTGTCAATTGAACACGTGTCCGGTCGGCATTGCTACTCAAGATCCGCAGCTCAGAAAGCGATTCATGGGTCAGCCCGAATTTGTCGTCCGTTTCATGCGGTTTGTCGCCCGGGAAGTTCGCGAAATGATGGCCGAACTCGGATTTCGCACCATGAATGAGATGATTGGACGCACCGATGTGCTGACCGTTGATGAAAAGGCCAAAAATCATTGGAAAGCAAAATATCTGGATTTTTCACGCCTGTTCTATCAGCCGGATGTGCCTTGGGAAGAAGTTGGCAGGTACAAGCGGCGTCCACAGCATCACCAGCTCAGTCAATCGCTAGACAAGCGAAAATTGCTGCCTATTTGCCAATCCGCCCTTGAAAGGAAAACGCCTGTGCACGCTGAATTGCCGATTGACAACACCGACCGCGCAGTCGGCACCATTCTCGGTCATGAAATAACGAAACGGTACGGTGCGGAAGGATTGCCGGATAATACGATCCATTTGTGTTTTAAAGGCACAGCCGGGCAAAGCTTCGGCGCTTTTATTCCACGAGGCATCACGCTTCGCTTGGAGGGAGATGCCAATGATTACGTCGGAAAGGGTCTGTCCGGTGGAAAAATTATTGTCCACCCGTCGTCAAAAGCACTATTTGCCGCTCATGACAATATCGCTGTCGGGAATGTGGCCTTTTACGGAGCCACGGCTGGTGAAGCATATATCAACGGCCGGGCGGGGGAACGTTTTTGCGTGCGCAACAGCGGTGCCCGCGTTGTGGTGGAAGGCATCGGGAACCATGGTTGTGAGTATATGACAGGTGGACGTGTCGTCATACTCGGCTCTGTCGGCAAAAATTTTGCTGCGGGAATGTCCGGGGGAATCGCTTATGTCTTGCCGCGACGAAACGACGACGCTTTCAAGCGGCTGTGCAATCAAGAGATGGTTTTACTGGAGACGCTCGATGACGCCGAAGAGCAGCATGAGGTGAGGCAAATGATTGAAAATCACGTGGCCCACACAGGCAGCCAAGTCGGGCGAGATGTGCTGCGTTTTTGGACCGAGTATGTGTCCCGATTCATTAAAGTCATTCCGAAAGACTATAAACGCGTGCTAAAATCGCTCAAATCTTGGGAAACGGTGCAAAGTTAGTATCTGCGATACTATGCGCTATTTTTGACGTCAGGGGAAGGACAGGATGAGCGATATCCGAGTTGCCGTCAAGGCGGGTATGAAACGTTGTGCTGACCGATGCTTTGCCTTTTTAGAATTACCTCATGCGAAAGGGGGACGCAGAGTGGGAAAACCAACGGGCTTTATCGAATATGAACGAGAGACAGCGAAAGAGCGTCATCCGCGTGCGCGGATCGACGATTGGCACGAATATCAATATTCCTTGCCGGAAGTCAGCCTGAAAAGACAAGCGGCTCGCTGCATGGATTGCGGGACGCCCTATTGTCATATCGGCATCGAATTTAATGAGACCTCATTTGGTTGCCCGATTTACAATTTCATCCCCGAATGGAACGATCTTGTGTATCGGGGTCGCTGGAAAGACGCCTTCAAACGGCTTCAGCAAACGAACAACTTCCCCGAATTTACCGGTCGGGTCTGTCCGGCTCCTTGTGAAGGATCTTGCACCGTGGCGCTGAATGGGGATCCGGTCGCAATAAAAACAATTGAAAGAAGCATCGTCGACCAAGCCTTTCAAGCAGGGTGGATTGTGCCGGAACCACCACAAAAGAGGACTGGTAAACGAGTTGCCGTCGTCGGTTCGGGACCGGCCGGGTTAGCTGCCGCCGACCAACTGAATAAAGCCGGACATTGGGTGACGGTCTTTGAACGCAGTGACCGCCCGGGCGGGCTGCTCACATACGGCATTCCCAATATGAAGTTAGAAAAGGCGCTTGTTTGGCGGCGGATCAATTTGCTCAAACGGGAAGGGGTCGTCTTTAAAGTGAAGACCGAGGTCGGTGTTGATATCGCCATGGAGGACTTGCGCAACACTTTTGATGCGGTGATCATTTGTACCGGCGCGACACAGCCGCGGGATCTTCAGATTGAAGGGCGTGAATTGAACGGTATTCACTTTGCCATGGACTATTTGACGGCAAGTACGAAAAGCTGGTTGGATTCGAAGTTCACCGACGGCCAATATATTTCCGCCGAAAATAAAAATGTCGTTGTCATCGGAGGCGGAGACACCGGTGCCGACTGTGTGGCAACAGCACTGCGCCACCGTTGTAAAAGTGTGGTCCAATTCGGCAAACATCCTCGCCTTCCCGACGAGCGGACTGCCGATAACCCGTGGCCGGAACAGCCGAACGTTTTTACTCTCGATTACGCTTACGAAGAAGCCGCTGCACAGTTTGGCAAAGATCCTCGCCAATATGCCATTCTGACCAAAAAATGTGTTGGAGACACGGAGGGGAATGTCAAACAATTGCACACCGTTCAAGTTGAAAAAGTGATCAATGCTGATGGGGAAACCGCCTTGCGCGAAATCCCCGGATCGGAAAAAATATGGCCGGCTGATCTCGTTTTGATTGCCATTGGTTTTCAAGGAGCAGAAGAACGCATCATCTCCAGCTTGGGGATCGAACAAGATCACAAAGGCACCGTTAAGGCGGAATACGGTTCATACAGGACGAACCTTGACGGTGTATTTGCCGCCGGAGATGTGCGTCGAGGTCAAAGCCTCGTCGTCTGGGCGATTAACGAAGGGCGCGGCGCAGCGCGTGAATGTGATCGTTATCTCATGGGAACGACGGTATTACCTTGAGGTTTTCGTGTGAGCGCCGCTTTTATGTTTCGGAAGTTTGTCGGTGAAAAATGTCGATTGTCAATGTGTATTTTTGAGCTATGATGTATGATGTAAGTAGAAAAACTTTCCTTTGGGAGGATGAAGATGCCAGATTATAAAGTTTTATCGATTGCCGGTTCCGACAGCAGCGGCGGAGCGGGCATTCAAGCCGATTTAAAAACGTTCCAGGAACGTGACGTTTACGGCATGACTGCCTTGACATGCATCGTCACGATGGACCCTGACAACGACTGGTTTCACGAGGTATGGCCTATCGACATTGAGACAGTGAAGAAACAGTTGGATACGAGTGTCGTTGGCGTGGGCATTGACGCGCTCAAAACCGGGATGCTCGGCTCACCGGCTATCATCGAATTGGTGGCTCAAGCGATCGAAAAGTACCACCTGAAAAATATCGTCATTGACCCGGTCATGGTCTGTAAAGGAGCGGACGAAAGCGAAGAATTGCAGCCGGAAAATACGCAAAGCATGCGGGAAATGCTTATCCCTAAAGCAACGCTTGTCACACCCAACTTGTTTGAAGCGGCGAAATTGAGTCAAATGGATCCAATCCGGTCATTAGATGAAATGAAGGAGGCCGCCGCCAAAATTTACGATCAAGGGGCGCGGTACGTGCTCGTCAAAGGCGGCAGTAAGCTGGGAGCCGTTGATATTTTGTACGACGGGAAAACGTATGAAGTGCTTGAGTCGGAAAAAATTGAGACCTCATACACGCACGGAGCCGGATGCACATATTCCGCCGCGGTTGCGGCCGAGCTGGCCAAAGGACAGTCCATGATTGAGGCAGTTAAAATTGCCAAAGCATTCATTACGTCAGCCATCAAACATTCGTCTAGACTGAACCGCTATGTCGGCATCGTGAATCGTTCTGCTTATCGAAAACATGGTGGATAACATGGTGGATAAGTCGAAAGCAAAAGCATATATATAAAAAGTCGAAACCAAAAGCATATATAAAGCGTGATCAAGCGCAGGAGCCCGTATAACCAGAAGGGAGACATAAAAACGGTGTGTGGGATCGTCGGATATATCGGAAACGCGCAAGCTCAGCAGGTGTTGATGGATGGGCTGAAGAAGTTGGAGTACCGCGGATATGATTCAGCGGGAATGGCTGTATATAATGGGGAACGCATCCAAGTGAATAAAACAGAGGGGCGTTTGGCCGCATTGGCCGAAAAGCTGGAGAAGCGTCTTGCCGGCCGGATCGGTATCGGACATACGCGCTGGGCGACACACGGCCAGCCATCTGACCGGAATGCACACCCGCATGTGGACGATAGCGGGAAGATTGCTGTCGTCCATAACGGGATTATTGAGAACTATTTGCCTTTAAAAAAGGAGTTGTCTGCCAAAGGGCACACGTTTGTCTCCGATACGGATACAGAAGTCATCCCCCACTTGTTGGCGGATCTGTATGCAGGAGACATGGTTAGCACCGTTCAACAGGCGGTGAAACGGCTGGAAGGGGCTTTCGCGCTGGCCATTTTAACGGAGTATGAACCTGATCGCCTCATCGCCGTGCGTCAGGACAGTCCCCTCGTCATTGGCCTGGGAGAAAGTGAGCATTATCTTGCTTCAGACATTCCGGCGCTGCTTTCTTACACGTCTAAAGTTCACGTGCTGGAAGACGGCGAAATGGCCGTTCTCACAGAGAGAAGCGTGGATTTTTTGACGACGGGCGGCAGCCCGATTGAGTGTCAGATCCAGGAAGTGAAATGGGACGTCACTCAGGCGGAACGGGGGGGATTCAATCATTTCATGCAAAAAGAAATCTACGAGCAGCCCCAGGCCTTGCGGGACACACTACGGGGCAGAATAGACGAGAATGGCTACGTTGATATCCGAGCTGATCTGTCGTTAAGTAACCAACATCTGCGGAGCATTGACCGCATTCACATTGTGGCATGCGGAACAGCTTCGTATGCGGGAATCGTTGGGAAAGGGCTTTTGGAACAACTCGTGCGCCTACCTGTCGAGTGGGACATCGCTTCTGAGTACCGCTACAAATCTCCCATCATCACCGAGAACACGCTGGTCATCGTCGTCAGCCAGTCCGGCGAAACCGCTGATACGTTGGCGGCCATGCGTGAAGCACAACGCCAAGGTGCCCGCGTCCTGGCCATCACGAACGTCGTCGGCAGTTCCATCGCTCGGGAAGCGGATGACGTCCTGTACACGTGGGCCGGGCCGGAGATCGCTGTCGCCTCGACCAAAGCGTATACCTCTCAATTGATCGCCTTCTATCTGATCGCCCTTTACCTTGCTCGGGTGCGCCAAACACTGTCAGAAGAAGAGCAGGTCGCTATGATCAACCAACTGCGGCAATTGCCGAATCATGCCGAAAAACTGCTTGCGCAAGCCGGCAAGATTCGAAAAATTGCTCGGAAGATTGTGAACCACGAGCATCTGTTTTATATGGGCCGAGGACTTGACTATGCCGTCAGCTTGGAAGGTTCGTTGAAACTAAAAGAAATCTCTTATATCCATTCCGAGGCCTATGCTGCCGGAGAACTGAAACATGGGACCCTTGCTCTGATAGAAGAGGGGACCCCTGTGATCGCTCTGGCCACCCAAAAAGCGTTATTCGAAAAAACGTTGAGTAACATCAAAGAAGTGAAAGCGCGCGGCGCCTACGTCATCGGCTTGCGTATGGGGAAAAATGACGAATTCGATGCATCCGTGGATGACATATTGGAAATTCCCAATGTACATCCGCTTTTGACCCCTCCGCTTGCCGTTATTACACTGCAGCTCCTTGCTTACTACACCGCTGTCCTGCGCGGAAATGATGTCGATAAACCTAGGAATCTGGCAAAAAGTGTGACTGTGGAGTAAAGGATAAGGGGGCCATGAGTACACAAAGTTTTGATGGTTATACTCCTTTCTCCAAATTGCGTTCAATGTCGATGC
>CALBTX010000002.1 GCA_937967685.1 uncultured Bacillaceae bacterium
TTGCCTTGATTTGGCTGCCACAGCCGTTGGTCAATGATTTTCGTTTGGTATGTTTCGTTTTATATGTTTATATGATTTATGTTGTTTTATATATGCTACCGATTGATTGCTTCGGCTGATGAGTGATGGTTAGATGTGTAATTGTTATTCGAAATAAATGTTTAATTGGACTAGATCCTGAATACTGCCGTCTTTTGCGCTGCGTGTATACACCCATAGCTCCCCTTCAGACGCTGTCGGATGTCTGTCAAAAGTTAAAGAACTTTCAAAATAGCCGTAAGCAGGTGCACCGATATTTGCTTGTGCAAATCTCTCATTTGAAACAATCACATCGTTTTGATCCCTCACTTGATGCAATACTGTCGCTTCGAAAACCCTGGCAAATCCGGCGATGCGTTCACCGTCTTCAATACTTTCCCCTGGAAAAGGTTTAATCACGGCAATGTTGGCAGAAGTTGGAAGTGGAACGATCAAGCGAAAGCCAGGATAAATGAGATCTGCTGAGAAACCGGGACGCTCTTGGTTGGCTTTTAAAATGGCGGCCAGGGAAATGCCAAGTCTGGAAGAGATATTTCGTAACGTATCCCCTGATTCGACCTCATATATGAATGCGGGAATACGTATTTGCTGTTCAGGAAAAATGACGTTCGGGTTTTGAATTTCCGGGTTGAGGCCCGCCAATAAATCCGGGTATGATGAATACCTTTCCGCTATAAAAAATAAGCTGTCTCCCGGTTGTACGATATGAAATACTTGATGATGATCAACGAATGAAGTTGGCATGACCAATTTTTGGCTGGGATAAATGAAACCTGGATCTGTGATTGGAGGATACAAAGCGTTACTTTGTGTGATGAGATCGACTGAACTGCCAAAGCGAGAAGCAATGGAATAGAGCGTATCCCCCGGACTGACAGAATAAATCAAATGTGTCCCCTTAACAATGCCCATTTTTATTTCACCACCGATAAGTATCATTTGGCACGATGGGTGTACGGTGTGCCGATCCAAATATACTTTATGTCTTATTTGGGCAGATGGTGAATAGGACATTATATTTACAGGGATCAAAATTTACTTACCGGAGTTAAAATTTGCTTTCCCCAAAATAATGGATGAGCGCCTCCGGGAGGTGCTTTTGCCAAAATCCCCAAATATGATTCCCTTCTCTTTCGTGATATGAAATTTTTGCCCCTTTTTCCTCTAAAATTTTTTTTGCTTGACGATTCAAGTCCAAAAAATTGAAAGTTCCGCTGTTCGTTTGCACGGCTGTTTCCTCGGTTCCGATGAGCATCCACATATCCAACCAGTTTAAATCGCTCATCTTACGCAAGCGGTCAAGTGTCGGCTGTAAATAAGCCCCCGATAAACTGATAATATGTTGAAAAAGATCGGGATAATCAAGCGCCAGGTCTAATGAGACGGTTCCACCGAGAGAGTCTCCGATTAACAGGCGGTCAATCCCCTCGTTCCTTTTTTGATACCGTTCTTCAACAAAAGGTAATAATTCTTCGGCAAAAAATTTTTTGTAAGCCGGGTTTCGGGCGCCTATAGGGGCATATTCACTTGTTCGAAACTGTTTCTCTACATCTACTCCAACTACTATAACAGGTTCCATATCCCGCTCTAGAATAAGGTAATTCGCTATAGTAGCAATTCTTCCAAACATGAACACATCTTGACCGTCCTGGCAATACAGGATAGAATAGGATTTCAGGTTAGTATAGCCAGGGGGGAGATAAATTCGCAGATGACGTGTCTCGTTTAAATGTTTACTGTAGACGGTTTCTTTTTTCACAGTCCGTTTTAGATAATTTTGATCTGACATTGTACCGACTCCTTTTTCAAAATGGACTGTGTTATATTCTAATGGTTTTTGTACATGTTTTCCAACGTTTAGATAAAAATATAAAAAGTATGCATACATAAAGAGGTGACAGGGATGGGTACAAAAGCGCCAAGCCAGTTAAAACCTATACGAACCGAAAAAGTAGAAACGATTCAAGTATTGGATGCACAAGGAAAGGTTGTTTCGGCCGATTTGGAGCCTCAATTAAGCGATGAACAGTTAAGAGAAATCATGAAACGCATGGTGTTTACACGGGTACTTGACCAACGAGCGATCAGTTTGAACAGACAGGGACGGCTCGGATTTTATGCACCGGTTTCCGGTCAGGAAGGGACAATGATTGGTTCCCAGTTTGCCCTGAGAAAAGAAGATTTTATTCTTCCCAGCTATCGCGACATACCTCAGATTGTTTGGCATGGTCTGCCGCTGTATCAAGCATTTTTATATTCAAGGGGTCATCAAACAGGGGGACGAATTCCGGAGAATGTCAACGTACTTATGCCTCAGATTATTATCGGGGCGCAAATCGTGCAAACGACCGGGGTCGCGCTTGGCTTTAAAAAGAAAAATGAAAAAAGAGTGGCCGTCACGTATATCGGTGATGGCGGGACCTCACAGGGAGATTTTTATGAGGGAATAAATTTTGCCGGCGTTTATCAAACACCGTCGGTGTATGTCGTCCAAAACAACCAGTACGCTATTTCCGTGCCGGTAGAAATGCAAACGAACGCGGATACATTGGCTCAAAAAGCGGTGGCTGCCGGAATTCCGGGCTATCAAGTGGACGGTATGGATGTATTGGCAGTTTATGCGGTGATGAGCGAAGTGGTTGAAAAAGCACGTCAAGGTGAAGGACCGGCACTTCTAGAGTGTTTAACGTACCGCTATGGCCCGCATACGATGGCCGGAGACGATCCCACCCGTTATCGAACAGACAAAGAACAAGACGAATGGGAACAAAACGATCCGCTCGTTCGCTTCCGCAAATATCTTAAAGCGAAAGATTTGTGGTCGGATGAAGATGAAGAGCAAACGATTGAGGAAGCGAAAGAGGAAATTAAAAAGGCAGTGAAAAAGGCGGACGAAACGGAGGAAATGACCATTCCCGGTTTGATTGATTCCATGTATGAAACATTACCGCTGCCATTGGAAGAACAAAAAGCAGAGTTTGGGAAAACGGAGGAATAAGATCATGGCTCAACAAATGACGATGATTCAAGCCATTACGGATGCAATGCGTGTGGAAATGGAAAGAGATGAAACCGTACTTGTTTTTGGTGAAGATGTGGGGAAAAACGGGG
This sequence comes from uncultured Bacillaceae bacterium, assembly GCA_937967685.1. Classification (GTDB taxonomy): domain Bacteria; phylum Bacillota; class Bacilli; order Caldalkalibacillales; family Caldalkalibacillaceae; genus CALBTX01. The sequence goes on from CALBTX010000002.1 coordinate 3,151, forward strand.
GCGTGTTCCGGGCGACGGACGGCCTTCAAAAACAATTTGGTGAGGAACGCTGCTTCGATACACCGTTGGCGGAGTCGGCAATCGGCGGCTTAGCCATCGGCCTGGGATTGACCGGGTTTCGTCCCGTGGCGGAAATTCAATTTTTTGGATTTGTCTTTGAAATGTTTGACAGCATCGCCGCCCAGGCTTCGCGTATGCGTTATCGTTCCGGAGGGCGTTATAACAGTCCCATTGTCTTCCGTTCTCCTTTTGGGGGCGGGGTGAAGACACCTGAACTTCATGCCGACAGCTTGGAAGGACATGTCGCGCAAAATCCAGGGTTGAAAGTCGTCATTCCATCCAACCCGTACGATGCTAAAGGATTGCTGATTGCGTCCATCAGGGATAATGATCCGGTGATATTTTTAGAGCATATGAAATTGTACCGTTCTTTTCGCGGTGAAGTGCCCGAAGGAGACTATACCGTACCGCTCGGTAAAGCGAACGTCGTTCGTGAGGGCGAAGACGTCACCATTGTCACTTACGGAGCCATGGTGCATACATCGCTCAAAGCGGCGGAGCAAATTGAGCAGGAGCGCGGTGCGAAGGTCGAAGTGATCGATTTACGCACGGTTCATCCTTTTGATATTGACACAGTCGTTCAATCCGTACAAAAAACAAACCGGGCGATAGTCGTTCAGGAAGCTCAGAAAAGTTCCGGGATGGCCGCGGAAATCATGGCCCAAATTAATGAAAAAGCCATCTTGCATCTGGAAGCGCCGGTCTTGCGAGTGACTGCGCCGGATACCGTCTATGCTTTTAGCGCCATTGAAGATAAGTGGATTCCTGATTCGCATCGTGTAGCACAAGCCATCAACAAAGTGCTTGATTTTTAATGTAAAGGAGGAATGAACGTGTCCATTTTTGAATTTAAGCTTCCTGAATTGGGGGAAGGCATTCATGAAGGAGAAATCGTCAAGTGGCATATTGAACCAGGTGAAAAAGTCGAGGAAGATCAAATTATTGTCGAAATTCAAAACGATAAAGCGGTCGTCGAAGTGCCTTCTCCGGTGGATGGCATTGTCAAAGAAATCGTTGTTGAAGAAGGAACAGTATCGGTCGTTGGCGATACGTTAGTCACTTTTGAAGTGGAGGGGGATGTCCCCGACACGCAAGGAGACGGAGCCGATCAAGCGGTCACTGCAGAAGATAAACCTCAAGGGGCGCAACCCGAAGAGAAAGATGAAACTGAGTCAACGACGGTCCCCGATACAGAAAACCAAGAGAAGGCTGATGAAGCGGATGCAGGCCGCGATGCCGCCTCGGCGGAGCAAACAGATCAACGTCTGGTGCTGGCCATGCCGTCCGTGCGCAAATTTGCCCGGGAACAAAACATCGATATTACTCAAGTGAAAGGAACCGGTCCGAACGGGCGCATTACGCGTGAAGACATCCAAGCCTTTGTCGCTGGAGAACAAACCGGAACAGAGGCTGACAACCAGTCTGAGGCAGCTCGTCAAGAAAAACAGCCGGAAGCACCTGAACCGGCCGTTCAACCTGCATCTGTCCAAGGTCAGGAAGACCGTGTACCGTTAAGAGGCGTGCGCAAAATCATTGCCCAGTCGATGACCAAATCCGTCTATACTGCGCCGCATGTGACGGTCATGGACGAAGTGAACGTCAGTCAATTAGTTGCCTTCAGAGAACAAACAAAACCGTTAGCCGAGAAAAAGGGCATCAAGCTTACATATTTACCTTTCATCGTCAAAGCAGCTGTGGCCGCTTTAAAAGAATATCCGTCTTTAAACGCCATGTTGGATGATGAAAAAGAGGAAATCGTCTATAAATATTATTACCACATCGGCATCGCCACGGACACGGATCAAGGACTGATCGTCCCGGTCATTAGAGATGCGGATCGGAAGAACATCTGGACTTATGCGAAGGAAATCCATGATCTGGCTACGCGCGGACGGGAAGGCAAACTGTCTCCCGCTGAAATGCAAGGCAGCACATTTTCGATCACGAATATCGGCTCGGCAGGGGGCATGTTTTTCACTCCGGTGATCAATTATCCGGAAGTGGCCATACTGGGCGTTGGACGGATCACCGAACAGCCGACCGTGGTCGACGGCGAAGTGCGGGCGGCGCCGATGATGGCCTTGTCCCTCAGTTTTGATCACCGTTTGATTGACGGGGTGACAGCCCAACGATTTGTCAACGATGTCAAAAAAATGTTGGAAGACCCTCAATTGCTGATTTTAGAAGGATAATGTTTTATGATAGAGATGGATAAACCTTCACAATAAAAAGACAATTTATACCGGAGGGATGAATAATCATGGTCGTAGGTGAATTTACGACGGAAGTTGACGTTTTGGTCATTGGAGCCGGTCCCGGCGGATATGTTGCCGCCATTCGTGCTGCCCAGCTCGGCAAAAAAGTCACCATAGTAGACAAAGCTGAATTAGGCGGCGTCTGTTTAAATCGAGGGTGTATTCCCTCTAAAGCTTTGATTTCAGCAGCCCACAAATATGAGGAAATGAAAAATGCCTCGGCCAGTGAGATGGGTATCAGTGCTGATTCCGTTAGTGTCGATTTTGGGAAAGTACAGCAATGGAAGCAGAGTGTCGTCCAAAAATTGACTGGCGGGGTTTCAGGACTGTTAAAAGGGAACAAGGTGGAGATCGTTGAAGGTGAAGCCATCTTTGTCGGTCAGGACGAAGTGCGGGTGAACAAAGGCTATGAGTCTCATCGTTACAAATTCCAGCATTGTATTTTGGCCACTGGTTCGCGTCCGATTGAATTGAAACCGTTCCCGTACGGCGGAAGAATTCTTTCATCGGATGACGCGTTGGCTTTGAACGAAATTCCGAAGAGTATGATTGTTATCGGCGGTGGATATATCGGCGTCGAACTCGGGCAAACATTTGCCAAGTTTGGCACTGAGGTCACCATATTAGAAGGTGAAAAACAAATTTTGCCCACTTTTGAAAAGCAGCTGGCGACGATGGTCCAAAAAAATCTAAAAAAGGCGGGGGTCAATGTTGTCAAGCAAGCATTGGCCGAATCGGCGGAACAAACTGAGCAAGACGTAACGGTGAAATATAAAGCGAAAGGAAAGGAAGAATCGGTCACGGCAGAATACTTGCTCGTCACGGTCGGACGAAAAGCGAATACGGAAAACCTCGGACTGGATATGGCCGGTATTAGCGTGAATGATCACGGTTTAGTCGAAGTTGATCAACAGTGCCGCACATCGAACAGCCAAGTGTTTGCCATCGGCGATATTGTCAAAGGCCCTGCGCTTGCTCACAAAGCATCGTATGAAGGCAAGGTGGCCGCTGAGGTTATTGCCGGGAAAAACAGCGCCGTTGATTACAAAGTGATCCCCTCGGTTGTTTTCTCAGATCCGGAAATTGCTACGGTCGGATTGACCGAAAAAGAAGCAAAAGAAGAAGGATATGAAGTGGCCTCGGGTAAATTCCCCTTTGGAGCAAATGGACGGGCTCTGTCGATGAATGCGACCGATGGTTTTGTGAAAGTCGTCGCCGAAAAAGAGTCCGGTGTTGTCTTGGGAGCCCAAATCATCGGTGCCGAAGCCTCTAACTTAATCACCGAATTGGGCTTGGCCATTGAAATGGGGGCGACACTGGAAGACATCGCTTTGACCATTCATGCTCACCCGACTTTGGGCGAAATTTCCATGGAGGCTGCTGAGGTCGCTTTGGGACAGCCTATTCACAGCATGTAAATTTGATGTCAATTGATTGATTCATTTTGTCAATATTGATTCGTTTGGACATAAAACGATTGATTTCCTTCATACATTTGGTTACCTCGTTCATACTATAGAAAAAGTTAACCAAAGAAATGAGGGAAGGTTATGGACCAACGAGGCAAACAAAACCAGAATGAACATTACGCCAGAGAGCGGTACAATTCTAAATCACTCATGGAAGCTTACCGGCAATTGACCGAGCCGAATGATGTTGAATTAGGAGATGAGCTGACTGAGCGGGATGAGAACCCGAATCTGGGTGCATTGATGCATACGTATGCCCAAGTGATGGATTCCTACAGAGAAGGAACGATTCAACAGAAAAGGCGCGGGGAGCGAAGCAAACAAAACAGACGTTAAATCAAAGGGCCTGTCAATCAAAGGGCCTGTTGGCTGCTGACGTTATCCGTTGGCCAATGTTCATACAGAAGCTTCGTCATGATGCCAAAACGTGTTTTTAAGTCGCTTGACTTAAAGGCGCGTTTTTTTGTGCTCATTTTTTCGTTTTTCGGCATGGCCATCTCAACAAACATACGTGTTTTGCCTTCCTTCGTCTGTATGAAAATGTTGCTTAAAGGAAAAATAAACGGTAGATAGGTGATAAAGGAGGAAATACAAATGGCCATCGAACGCTTGAGTGTGGATGAGCTTGCCACCGGTTTAAAGGAAGGTCAATTCATTGTTGTGCAGGAGGTCACAAGGAACAAGCCAAGACAATGGGTATTTCAAGGTGAACGGTTAATGCGCATTGAAGAACAGGAAGCGCAAGGCGCATCATTCCCTAAAGATGCCGAGATCGTTCTTGTCGGCGATGATGACGTATGCCTCGGATATGCCCGCCGATTGGAGAAGTATAAGGTGCGCTATTTAGCAGGAGGGCATTTGGCCTGGGGACAGTTCTATCATGCGGTTGACGTCGGCTTTGACGGACAGGTGAAAGTATGGCAAATTCATCGTCTGGCCAAGGGATGTCTTTCCTACTTAGCTGCTTCGGGCCAAGAAGCTGTCATCATCGATCCTTCATATCACATCGATTATTTCCTAGGATTGGCTCATGCGCAAAAAACAGATATTCGCAGTGTCATTGATACGCGGATACATCGGGATCATGTTTCCGGCGGGGGACGCTTGGCGGACAAAACCGGCAGTCCATATTATGTTCCGGCGCATGAAAATCTTGATGCCAAAAGCCATCCTTTGGAAGAGCAGGACGAGATCGTGCTTGGAGAGGCAAGAATGAAAGTCATTCCCTTCGATAAGACGGAGAGAGACAACGTTACATCAGTGGGCTTGCTTTTGAATGGCCGGTTTTTATTTAGCGGGGATATTGATTTGGCCGCGGATAAGGATGTCCTCTTTAACGCGACAGACAGGGAAATTCGTGAACAGGAGGATGATCCCGTGTTGGTTTTGCCGGCACATGCCCGCAGGCTCGGCAGGATCAATGAACACGGGATTGTCGCCACAACGTTGGGCGAATTACAAAAAGGGTCTGATGCCGTTGGCGAACGGGGGAAGGCAATAGCGACCACCCGACCAGAAGTAAGCGAAGAGAATATTTTCGAAATTAACCTGATGCAACAACAAATCAGTCTGGACCGTGCCAATGATTTGGAACTCGGTCTTGATTAAAAAACATTCAAACAAAAACACCAACAATACCCGTCAATGAAGAATACGGGCGTAAGAAGAATACTGGTGTAAAATGATGCGCCGGGGCCCTTAATGTTCCCCGGTTAAAATGTTGATCATTTCCATATAGGTGGATTGACGAGGAATTTCGAAGGTGCCGGAACGCATTTCATGTTCAACATCCAGGGCGATCAATAATTCTTTCAGTTCTTGTTCATTGCGGGCTAAATTTTCTTGGACGAGCATAGCGGCGATGTCCTGACTGGACATGCCCGGCTCAACCGTGATGGTCACTGTCTCGGGAAGGCTCGTCTCCTCTGAGTGCTGCCCGCTGTTTTCGTCGTTCTTTTTTTCTGCCACTTTTGGATCAGCTTCCCCGTCATTTGCTGTTTCTTCTCCATCCGTCTGCTGCCCAGTGTTATTGTCTGCTGTTGATTTGCGTTCGTTGGCCAATGCTTCTTCTATGTATAGATTGACGATTTCATTAAACTCTTCTTCGGTATATAAGACGTAAGCATGTTCTTTGGCGAGTTGTTTTAAGTCTGAAAGCGAATATGCGTTTGCCTCCATCTCCTTTTTCGGTTGGGATTGATCAGCGATGACCGAAGAAGGGCCGAACTCGGTCAGTAAAATGAGACTGAACAACGTGACGGAAAGAGCCAGTGCTGCGCTTAAGCCCCACACGAGCGGCCGCTGAGAAGCTTTTCCTGTATACTGAATCCCGGCAACATGCCAATTCAGTCCCCTTAACTCAAGTTCGATCAGATACATTTCTTTTTTATGTCGAATACTGACCTGAAAGGCAAGAATATCTTCTTGTTGTTTCACTTCCTCGATGCGCCCTTTTATAATGCGTTTAATGATCAGTTTTTTCAGCTCATGGTCATCATCGGGCACTTTGGATAAGATTGTTCTTAGCTCAGAACATTGTTTTGCGGAGATATGTTGGGGTTCAATATCCGGGTAATAATACTTGTCAATGGCTTCCTTCATTTTCATCCCCAACACATTTAACCATTCGTTACTCATAGGCGCCTCCAAGATATGTAAAGGTTAAAGATAGATGATTTTATATGTATAATCTTAGCAGAAAGTCGCTGATACGCAACTGTCGATTCTTCCGACAGCATGACTGATATTTATAGTTTTTCTTTCATGAGAATGATTATAGAATTTGTTTGAGTTTTGTGGAGAAGATAGTATAATGGAAAGTACAAGCCCATCCATTCATGGAATGGTGTACATAATTAATAAAGGAGGAATTGTCATGCCAAAAGGTGCTACGGAAACGCAGACCTTAAAAGTCGGAGACAAAGCACCGGACTTTGAATTGCCGGCTCACGGCGACCGCACGATCAAACTGTCTGACTACAGAGGAAAGAAAAACGTATTCATCGCTTTCTACCCGTTAGATTGGACGCCTGTCTGAGGTGCCCAAATGCCTTCATACGAGGATGATCTTCCTCGTTTTGAAGAGTACGATACCCAAGTTTTGGGTATTAGCGTAGACAGTGTTCCGTCTCATGAAGCTTGGCAAAAATCAATCGGGGGCATTTCCTATCCCCTATGTTCAGACTTTTTCCCGCATGGAGAAGTCGCCAAAAAGTTTGGTGTCTTACGCGATAAAGATCCGGATGCGCCGGCCTTTGGAGCCAGCGAACGCGCTTTGTTTATTATTGACAAAGAAGGGATTGTGCGTTTCATCGATGTTCATCCCATTGATGAACAGCCTGACAATGAAGAGCTTTTTGAAGTCCTCCGCAAACTGGATTAGTGATTCAACAATCGCCAGGATTGAAAAAAATACGACACCCATCGCAAAGCGATGGGTGTTTTTGTATGTCAAGACAGAACGGAATCATCATGAATGAACAGTTTGAGCGTTGAATAACGGCATGAACAACAATGGACTTAACGATGTGTGGACGGGGTTCGACGGCGTCGGCGCTTTGAAGCGCTGCGTTTTCTCGTTTGTCTCCTTCTTTTTGGTTTGGCGCTTCTTTTTTTGTTCGGTTTTTTGGCTGTGGCCTCAGATCCTGCCCCTAGAGAATCATCATCTTCCGCCGATTCATCGGATAAATTCAGATTCTGTAAAGTTTGCAGGATCGGGGAAATATTTTTCATGATCGTTCCGGCTTGGTTGATGATGCCGATTAATTTTTGGGCATTTGTAATGATCGAGGTCAGATCAAGATTTCCGCTTCCGCTGAGCAAATTTTGAAGCATACCTTGCAGTCCCGGTGTTGCGGGTGTGTTTGTTGGAGATGGTGGCAGGGGCGGTCCGCCTCCGCCAAAAGGTGCTGGTTGTTGCTGTCCGGGTGCAAAAGGGGGGCCGGGCGGAGTCGCGGGTGGATAAGGAGGACGGGGTCCAGGACTGAAAAAACCGATTGGCGTTCCGAATGGTTTGCTCTGTTTCAACGTCATGTGCCTCCTTTCCTCAGATAGCTCTTCTTGATACAGATATGTACATCAGCATATAATTGTGAACGGGTTTAGCAAAGATAGGCGAATGAGGTCAGCACTACCAATTCACGTTTCTTTGCAGTATAATGTATCATAGTGATTTTTGTGTTCGGGATCCACAAGCATGTCCATGCAAGGGATAAATTTCGGTCGGCCAATAACAAGACAGGTTGAAAACATAAGAAAAAGATAAGTTGGAGTTGAGATTGTGAAGAAAGAACATGTCAAAATATTTGCTTTGGGTGGTTTGGATGAGATCGGGAAAAATATGTATGTCATCCAATACAAAGATGAAATGATCGTGATTGATTGTGGCTTGAAATTTCCTGAGGAAGATATGCCGGGAATTGATTACATCATCCCGGACGTCTCATATCTGGTCAAAAATAAAGAGAAAGTGAAGGGCGTCTTTCTGACTCACGGTCATGAGGATCACATTGGCGGACTCCCTTTTTTACTTAAACAATTAAATGTCCCCTTATATGGCGAAAAACTCACCTTAGGTTTGATCCGTTCAAAGCTTGAAGAGCACGGTTTATTGCGTGGAGCGAAGTTAGTCCCTTTTCATCCTGAGGAGGATGTTCAATTTAAGCATCTGCGGGTGTCCTGCTTTCGAACAAACCACAGTATACCTGATTCGATAGGTGTCGTCGTTGACACCCCGGAAGGCGTGATCGTTCATACGGGCGATTTTAAGTTTGATTTTTCTCCGGTCGGTCACCCAACAGATTATGCCAAAATGGCCCGTTTGGGTGAAAAGGGCGTACTGGCCTTACTGTCCGACAGTACGAACAGTGAGCGGCCCGGTTATACCGGCTCCGAACAAGTCGTGGGCGACTCTTTATTTGATATTTTTCAAAAAGCGGAAAGCCGTATTTTGTTCGCCACCTTTGCCTCAAATGTGTATCGTTTACAACAAGTTGTCGAGGCGGCTGTCCATTTTGAACGAAAAATTGCTGTTTTTGGACGCAGCATGGAAAAAGTGTTCCAAATCGGTCAAGAACTCGGTTAT
>CALBTX010000003.1 GCA_937967685.1 uncultured Bacillaceae bacterium
TTGCCCGTTAAATGGAATAAGCCCCTCAAAGTGATTTTGAGGGGCTCTGCGACTCATTCAAGCAAGGAAGCGTAGACTGATGCGTATTGATCGGCTGTTTTTTGCCAAGTGAACGTTTTGGCCGCTTGATACGCATTTTCGCCAAACGTTTTTCTCTTTTTTTTCGATTGCAAAAGTTTGATCAGCGTGCGGGGCAAAGTTTTGGAAAGGCCTTTGAGCGGCAGCACATAACCGTGGTGACCGTCTTTGACCACCTCCGGAATGCCTCCCCGGCGGGTGGTGACGACGGGCAGTGCGGATGCCATGGCCTCAAGGTTCACCCGGCAAAAAGGTTCACCCCAAACGGACGGTGTGACGACGATGTCCGCCAACTGATAGATGCGGGGCATCTCATGAGGTTTGATAAAATCCGTAAAAACGACATGATGCTTTAACCCTTGAGCCATTTTGTATATCTTTTTGGCATAGGCTGTCGGTTTGTTATTCCCGTACTTTGGACTGCCTGCGATCAACAGTTTGACATTCGGACGTTTTTTAAGGAGTGCAGGCAGCGCCCGGAGAAGATGATGAACGCCTTTTTCTTTCTTCAATCTGCCGGCAAACAAGAGCACAGCATCGTTTCTTTTAAGGCCGTATTTTTTGCTTAATTTTCGCAAGGCACGCTTTTTATGTCCGCTTCGTTCAAAGGGCGTTGTATCGATCCCGAGATGAACGGCATAAGTCTTCTTGGAGGCCAAAGGGAAGCGGCGCACATATTCCTGTTTTAAATAATGGCTGTTCGTCAGCAGGGCATCTATGTTGCCCAGCGCTTTTTCGACTTTGTCAGGCGCAATGTGCGGTTTGGAAGCGAATTGCATGGAGTGCATGTTGAGGACGATGGGCGTATCGGGAAATTTCGCTCTTATTTTGTGTATATATTTGGGCCGATTTTCAACTTGGATGATGTCCGGCTTCAATGTTTTTAAATCGCGGACGACCTTGCGCAAATACGAACGCCAATGATCATAAGCAACCCTTCTGTATTCCAGCGTGCCTATCCGGCTTGATCTGGGATATTCTTTACATCGGCGGGTGTACACAATGACACGGTGTTTTTGTCGCAGTTCATTGGCCACCATCTCGATATCATGTTCGACTGAGCTGCCGACAACGGGGGGCACAGAAAATGTTCCGGGACTGACGATGGCGATGGTTAATCGTTTCTTTCTTTTTGAACGGTCCTGCTTTTTGCTCATGCGCTTTTCTCCTCTGCGTACATTTTCGTTTTATCCTATGTCCGCCGCAGAGGAAAGTCTCGTGTGTCCACGAAGATGGTCAAGCCCGAATGACATTTTTCAGTTGCTCTGCCACTTGAGCCACAGTATAGTGATCAGCCTCAATGATATGATCAGCGGTACGGTAAATGGACAGGCGCTCATGATAACGCTGTTTCATTTTAGCCAATTCGCGCTCATTCCACAATGGTCTTTGATCATCCTGGGCCAACCGTCGGATAATTTCCTCAAAGGAAACATGCAAATAAACACTGGGACCCAATTGCCGCAAATATTGCCGATTTTCCTCCCGCAAAGGCATGCCCCCGCCAGTCGTTAAAACGGTGAACGGTTCGGCGTCGCTCTCTTGCTGATCCCGGACAAGCCGGGCTAAAAAATCCGTTTCCTTCTGTCTGAAATACGATTCGCCATATCGGGCAAACAGCTCTGGAATGGACAGGCCTTCAGCTTGTTCGATGCGTTCATCACTGTCAATGTGCTTCCATTGATAAACTTGGGCCACATATCGTCCGAGCGTGCTTTTTCCGGACCCCATAAATCCCCATATGTTCAACATGACAATCTCCCCTGCCTCCAGTCAGCCGACAAGTCTGCCAATCTCTGACTCAATCCTTGTCAACCAAAAATGATCGTATCTTTCAAGAGATGCATCGTATTTTATTCTCTAGTATATTAACACGGATTGGTCAGAAGAAACATAGATTTGGCCAGAAGAAACATAGATTTTGTTCCCTTTCCGGCCTTAGATGCTGCGTTGTCAGCCGTCGGAGCGGTAGCGGAAGAGAGAGCATATATGTGGCCGCAGCTAAACAAACCGAATCAGCTGAACAAACAGGATAGACTCTTCGGAAAAAGCATTTAGAGATCCTGCCAAGAGAGAATGTCTCCCGTTTCTTTCTCCACTTCAACGCGTACACTATGCACGGCTTCGGGATCCACCATATCCGGCACGTAAGCTGTCAAGATGATGTCCAACGAAGTTTCTCCGCTTTCAGCGGCCGAAATCTCGAACGTGACTACGCCATCCTCCAAATGCAGTTCATATTCGCCGGTTGCGGCCGTCAAATTCTGTTCGGCAAGCCAGACGGAAAGCGCCGACTGCACCAAGACGTGGGAGCGTAAATCTTGTTCTTTCAAATGAACGGCACGAATCTGGAACAAGTGTGCAGCCAGCAGATGGCCGATGAGCATAAACAGCACAAAGCCGACGCACATGACGATGAACAGCGCATGTCCCTGTTCATGATTGAGACTTTTTAATCCAGAATGTTTGTCAAATGGTTGGGCCCCCTCATCGCTCATTTTCTTGCTCTTCGTCCTCCTCTTCCACCCTATTTTCCGTCTTCCTCACATTTTGATTGAAATCACGACTGCGGCCAGCTTTAAGACTGACCAATCGCTCGGTCGCATACGTCTGACCATCTTTGTGGAGATGAAGGGTCACCTTAATCGCTTGCGCATGGACCGCTTGGAATTGGACATGGCGGACAAATTGAGCCAAAACGATATGCCCCTCATTGTTTAAACGTCTGCGGACGACTGAGTCATGCTGTTCGTAGGTATAGGTGTCACCTTCGATCGTCACAACCAATTGATCACCTGCCTGGACCCCCTCTTGACCGGTTTGTCTGTCGTTCACCTGATAGGCGTTTCCGGCATGAATCTCCCGTTCGAACTGTTGGAAAAAAATTTGAGCTTCTCGGTCCAAGCGCATGGATGATATGTCAACCGGGGAGAAAAAGGTGTGTAAAATGGGGGCGATCAGCACCATCAAAGTGAGTAAAAGCCCCAAATAAACGATCCATTCCACGAGAGAAAAACCGCTTTGATGCCTTAGATGTGTTTCTCTGCACCGTATACTGATAAGACGATTTTTTCCTGTTTGCCGGCGGGTGTTTGCCATGAAACCGTCACCGTCCACTGCACACAGGCTGCACATATATCTGTTGGCCGTTGTTGCCATTCAACAAAAAAGATTTCATCATTCATGCTCACTTCCCTCACCGATCCTTGCACGGGCGATGATCCGGCTTCCTCGTCACCTGTAAAAAAATGTTCCACTTCGTTGCGGGCCACATCGATGGCCAATGATTGCTGTAAATTGGCTTTGGCTTCATTTTGCAGATGTATCCAAATCGGAACAACGGCACTCAAAATCAGTGCAAGAACAAAAAAGGCGCTTAATATTTCCACCAGAAAGAAACCGCTTGCATTACGGGCTGCCTTGTATGCGTCCGCTGGCAATTTGAAAGGTAAAAGTTTTTCTATGGCGCTTATTGCCCTGTTCATAGTAAAAGAAAACCTTCCCTCCCTGACTGACATGTCCCCGGCGGTTCAGCGTCAGTGTATGGTTGACCAGATTTGTTTCCAGCGTCATTCCTTGAGGAAGAGGACGTAAAACGATATTTTTTCCCGCATAATAACGAATCAAATATTGGGGAACATTTGTGAAAAAACGAATTTCCACCCGCCTCGACTCAGCGATGGCCAGCTGCTGAGCGTATAAAAAATCTTCTTCAAACTGGTCAAAAAACCGTTCGATTTCTGCATTGGCCGCTGTGTTGCCATACAACGGAAGAACGATCATGATCATCACCGCTGCGATAGCCAGGATGATTAAACATTCAACAAGCGTGAATCCGGATTGACGGCTTGGCGCGGACGATAAATGGGCCAGGCTGCATGTCCTTTGATTAGCCATGATGTTCGCAAGTCACCTCTCCCTGACTATTAATATGATAATGATCCGAACTGCCTCCTGTCCCCCTACCGTCGTCGGCTGCCAACACCGGACAAGCGGGTGGCTCCGACAAATACCCTTCAGCAACGAGCTCACCCACGTCACTCGGATAGTTGTTTCCGTTGTTTAAATAATAGTTCTCCGCCTGAGCGGCAATTAATTTCTTGTTCGCGTCACACGCTTTCTCCTGCGCATCCACGCCCGCATCGGTTAAATTGGGCACGATGACCAGCAGCAACGCGCCAATAATAAACAAGACGATTAACATTTCCACTAACGTAAATCCGTGTCCATTCTTCAATCTGGAATCATCCACCATTGTTTTCACCATCTTCATCTTCGAAAACCTTCTCATGATCTACACACCTTCTCATGACTTTTAAAGCAGCCCTGATGCAGACGCATCAATTTTGTACACATGAACCATCTCCCCTCATTTTCATTCTCAAGTCCAAGCATTTTCTTTCTCAAGTTTCCGCTGATTTTCACCCATGCGCCTACTCATCTACAAAGCATCTACAAGGCTTCAATCAGACGCATGACAGGTGTCAATAAAGCGAGAAACAAATAAGCGATCAAACCTCCCATGCCCACAAGGAGGATGGGCTCTATCCATTTGATCTGCCCAATCCAGCGATCGATCGACTCCCGTTCCAGCAATAACCCGTATTCAACCAGCTGTTCAGCCAATTGGCCGTTGCGCTCCGCATAATAAACGACAGGGTGCATTTCGGCCGTGAACAAATGGACATCCTCAATCGCTTCGCCCAGCGTCATCCCTTTTAAAATGTTTTCTTCAATGTGAGCTAACGTTTGTTTCAACAGGGGAGACTTGGAATAAACGGTCACTTTTTGAAGACTTTCGTGCAGGGGAACCCTGGCCTGCAGCAAATAGCCGAGTTGCACGCTAAAGAGCACTGAATAAAACACTTGCAAAATATTTTTGATCCCCGGTGTTTTCAAACCGGCACGCAGCACACGCATGCGCACGGCCCATTTCCTGCATCCCCAAAAGGCCGCTAGAAGCGACAAAAATAGGACCGCCAGCACAAGCAAACCGTTTTCGGCCAACCAACGGTAGAGGGAAAGGATGAATGCTGTCGACCGGGGCAAGGTCACGTCAAAGGTGCGGAACAAATACTGGAATTGCGGCATGATGAAATACATGATGAGATAAAAAACGACGCCGGCAACAATCAGCAAGGCAAAAGGATAAGCCAACGCTTTGCGCAGCTCCTGCTTCAGTTGAATTCTTTTCAGTTTCCATTCGCTCGCTTTCCCCAGAGCGTCCGCCAATTTCCCATGAACTTCGGCCTGGGCAATCATTAAAACGACAAACGTTGAAAACCCTGCTTGACTAAACGCCTGTTCAATCGTTTTCCCTTCCGCGAGCGAGGCAGAAATGTTTTTTAACCAGAATCGCTCTTTCGTCGTTCCAGAGCGGGAAAGGATGTCCAACGCCTGCATCAGGGCATACCCCCGGTGCAACAAGTCGGACAGCCGCTTTAAACATTTTGCTTTCTCTCTTTGTGATAGTGACCGCACGTGTTCAACCTCTCCTCGTCTGTTGTCCTGCCTGTGGCCACATGACGGATCATTTGATCTTCAAGCGTGGACATGCGCAAGCTTTGAACCGCCTGACGCAGGCCGCCCTCGTCTGCCCCTTTCTGAATGGCCGTTTTTAATTCCGAGCGGATGGGCAGAATTTCAAACACGCCGCTTCGACCCAAATAACCGGTATAGAAGCAGGCGTAACAACCCTCACGGCAATATGGACAGGACAGGCGATACAAGCGTTGTGTCATCACACCGATTAACGCGCTGGCCAAATAATACGGTTTAATCCCCATCTCCAACAAGCGGGCAATCGTTCCAATCGGCGTTGGGGTATGTAACGTTGAGAGGACCAAATGACCGGTTAAGGCGGCACGCACTGCAATTTCAGCCGTCTCTTCGTCCCTGATTTCTCCGACGAAAATAATATCGGGATCTTGCCTTAAGATCGCCCGAAGGCCTTTGGCAAAGGTGAACCCCTGTTCCGGCCTGATTTGTACTTGCGTTAAGGCAGGCAGGCGGATCTCCACCGGATCTTCCAGACTGCAAATATTTCTGCCTTTCTGCTCTTGTAATTGCTCCAATATTTTATACATCGTCGTCGTTTTACCCGATCCCGTCGGGCCCGTGACCAGGAACAATCCGTAAGGAAGTTGAATCATGCGCTGCAAAAGTTTAAACTGTGCCGGAGAAAAGCCAAGCTGGGCTAAAGTGAGGCGTTCTTGTTGTTGCGGAAAAAGGCGAATGACGAGTTTTTCGCCGTAGATTGTCGGTAAAGTGGATAAGCGCAGCTGCAACTTTTGATGACGAATCGTTTGCTCAAGGGAGCCGTCCTGAGGCAGCCTTTTCTCGCCAATGTCCATCTGAGCAATATATTTTAGTTTGGAGATGATGGCTCTTAGCTGGTCAGTGGAACAAGCCATCCATTCGGATAAAAATCCGTCAACGCGGAACAATATTTCGCCCCGCTTGTCTTTCGGCTGCAGGTGAATGTCGCTGGCACGTCTTAAAGCCGCTTGATTCAGCATGGCGTCCACCAAAAGACTTGGATCCATCGACCGACCCCTTTCCAAATTTTTGAAAGTTTATGAGTCTTTATTCGACAATGATTGCCAAAATCCTCTTTATTTTGAGATAACGGTAAAATTCCTTTTTCCATGTATATCTCAAGGTCCAGCATGGCAAGATATAGACTGTCGCTGGGAAGTAGCCAAGCGGTAAGGCAACGGACTTTGACTCCGTCATGCGCAGGTTCGAATCCTGCCTTCCCAGCCAATCAATGTACTCCATTGACGTCTTGACCTCCTCCAATCATTCATAAAACTGTCGCAATGTCATCCTGACCGCCTCTTTACACGCCAAATGAACTTTATTATAATAGGGTTGGTCAGGGAAAAGGAGGGAACGAACCATGCCTGGAATGTACCGTGCCATGGCATTCTGGACAGCTGTCATCGCTTTGTTGGCTTATGCCGGACATATGCCCATCATGGCCTTACTGTTTGTCGCCCAAACGGTATTTTTTCTAGCGCTCAGCTATATGAACTTATCTGAACGTGGATATATTTATGTTTTTGCCGGTTATCTCAGTCTGTTTTTTGTTGTCTTTACATACTATACGACATTTGTTATGTAGACGTTTTAAAGCCATGCAGAACACCTCTTCCCCAAAAAAGAAACCTCTCCGTTTTTGGCGGAAGAGGTTTTTTAATGTCTCGCTATTTGCTTTTTAACTCCCGTCTTTTTAATTCCCCTCTTTTTTAATATTCCCTTTTTATGATGGTCTAGAGATGGTCTAGAAAAAATCCCTTGATCGTCCCTTAACGTTTGAGCAAGGCCGCCACGTCTTCAGGTACACCTTTGCCCAGTGTCAAGACGTGAAACGCCCCGCCCATGCCTTGCGGGGTGATTAACTGCCTGATGGCCCGGTTTTTCCTGGCTGCAGGGGAAAAAGGATCTCTGCTGTCGGCATTGACTAACAGCTCCAAAATGCCTGCGCGCATCAAAAACTCCGCTTGAGTCAACAAGCCGATCCTTTGCCAGCCCTCACCTTCTGCTACAGCGGACAACACGTCAAAATGAACATGGGCGGTCATATCCTTTTCCCCAGGTTGTTCCAACGGACGGTCATCCGCCCGGTGACGGGAATAACACAGAAGAGAACCCCGGCGGTATTGCGGCAGCATCAGTTCTTCATTCGTGTAGCCGTAATCGACAGTCAGCCACAGCCCCGCCGCCATCCAGCGGCTGATCTCCCGAAACGCGTCTACTGCAGCCAGAGGCACCTCAAAACGTTGACCATCGACCAATTGAAAACCATAGTGCCGTAAGTAGCGCAGCATGTGTTCATTGGTCAAAGGAATAAACACTTCGGCAAAGGTTTCCTCGTCCTCGTCCCAAGTGACACCGACCTCGAAAAGCTCCCCTTTCCGCTGCTCGATAATATGTACGGGGAAAGCATCGAACAGTTCGTTACTGAACAGCATGCCCGTAAATCGTTGTTCATCTTGCCGAACATCCAGCCAGCGAATGTGTTCACGATGATTTTGCAAATGTTCTTGTTGCTGGGCCCGATGATACGGGCTTTTCTCCACAAGCAAATATTCCGCTTCCCGATATAAGTGTGGGGCATGCGCCGCCAGCGCATCAAGAAACTGCTTGGCAAACCGGCCGGTTCCGGCCCCCAGTTCACAAAAACGAAACGGCTTCTGCCATCTTTCAAACACTTCCACCGCAAAATGAACCAGCGTTTCGGCAAACACGGGATGTACAGAACTGGACGTATAGTAGTCCCCTTCCTTGCCGATTTTCGGTTGAGGTCTCATATAATATCCAAAGCGGGGATGATATAAGCAGGCATCCATAAATTCGTCAAACGTGATGGCGCGATCTTTGCGGCTGAAAATCTTCTCTTTCAAAAAGGACACCAGATTTGAGTGCATCGATTTCCCTCATTCTTTCCTGCATTCATACTCTCATTCTAAAGAACCGGGATAGACATGGTTCCCTCATTTCATGCTAAAGACCGGATAGAAATGGATTGAACTTTTTTTCATCTCCGATCGTCGTTTCTGATCCGTGTCCGGGATAGACGTTCGTTTCGTCTGGCAAAACGAACAATTGTTGACGGATGCTCTCAAGCAGGGTGGCGTGGTCGCCTCCGGGCAAGTCCGTGCGACCGATCGATCCGGCAAACAGTGTATCCCCGGCTATGACTGTTCTGTGTTCCGGCAAATAAAAGGAAACGCTTCCGGGAGAATGTCCGGGGGTATGCCGTACTTCCAAAGTGATGCCCGCCAGGCTCAGTCGTTGCCCATCAGCCAAAGATTCGTCTCTCGGCTGGCATCGGATCGGGTCCATCATTTCCGACCAGCGAGCGGAACCGTTTTTTTGCGGATCTGTCAGCCAGTCCGCTTCGAGATCATGTACGTAAACCGGTGCCCCGGTTTTCTTTCTGACGTCTTCCACGCCGCCGATATGGTCAAAATGGGCATGGGTCAACAAAATGGCGACAATATCCAATGTTTCGATATGCGCCAGCAACGGTTCCGGGTTCATCCCCGGATCGATCACAATCCCTTGCCCTTGATCATTGGACAAGACGTATGCGTTCGTTTCGATCGGTCCTAAAGGCTGAGTCCATAAGTTCATCTTCGATCACCTCTACCAGCATTGTACCGCTAAAGAATTTGAGCGGCAAGCTGAGCCAGCGGGGAACGCTCTCCTTTTTCCAAGCGAATGTGAGCGCCGAGGGGATGATTTTTGAATTTTTCCACAACAAACGTTAATCCGTTGTTCGATTCATCCAAGTAAGGATGATCGATTTGTTCAGGATCGCCCATGAGCACGATCTTGCTCCCCTCGCCGACCCGGGTGAGGATCGTCTTCACTTCATGTTTGGTCAAATTTTGCGCTTCGTCAATGATAATCAGCTGATCGGGAATACTTCTGCCTCTAATATAAGTCAGTGCTTCGACCTGAATGCTGCCCAGACCAGCTAAAATACCGTTTAAATCCCCCTGTTGTTTCGAATGAAAAAGATATTCCAGATTGTCGAAAATCGGCTGCATCCACGGCTTTAATTTCTCATCTTTCTCACCTGGCAAATAACCGATATCTTTTCCCAAGGGTACGATCGGTCTGGCCACCAACATCTTCTGGTATTTCCGATCATCCTCCACTTTTAATAATCCTGCGGCCAGCGACAGCAGCGTTTTTCCCGTGCCCGCTTTACCCGTCAGGGTCACCAGAGGAATCTGGTCGTTGAGCAACAGATCGAATGCCATTCTCTGCTGGGCATTGCGTGCCTTCACCCCCCAGACTTGTTCCGCTTGAACGGACAAAGGCTGCAGGCATTGTCCATCGGCACTCACTTTACCTACGGCGGAAGCAGCGCTTCCCCCGGCGTCTTTCAAAATAAAAAATTGGTGGGGATACACGGGTACATTCCGGCCCAAGTATGCCCGACAGACGTCCATATGCAAAACGTGTTCCTTGTAAAACCGATCGATGCACTTTTTATCGACGGCGCACGTCATATATCCTGGATAACTCTTGGCATATTGGACGACTTGATCGGACAAAAAGTCCTCGGCAGCCAATCCTAAGGCATCCGCTTTCACCCGAACCATCGCATCTTTGCTGACAAGAATGACGGGGCGGGCTTGCTCAGCCCGGGATTGCTCCTCCTGTAAATTGAGGGCAACGGAAATGATCCGGTTATCATTGGTCTTCTCTAAAAAAGTGTCCTGCAGTTTTTTAAACGATTTATGGTTGAGTTCCACCCGCAATAGTCCTCCGTTTTCCAACGGAACCCCGCTGTGTAATTTCCCCTGCCGACGAAAGCGGTCAATCAGTCTTGAAAAATAGCGGGCATTGCGTCCAATTTCATCCATATTTCTTTTTTTAGAATCGATTTCTTCCAAAACAACGGCGGGTATGATCACTTCATTATCTTCAAACATAAAAATGGCCCGTGGATCTTGCAAAAGAACATTTGTATCCAGGACATACATTTTTTTCAAGATGATGCCTCCTTCGAAAAAGTCACTCGTACCCCACAAACATTCATTAATGGGTTGCCTGAATATGGAGATCTCTTCTTTTTTTAATGTATGACTCATGGAATGAGGATAGACGGGTAAACTATAAACATCGTCAAGGTTTAAAAGGCCCAGAAAGGAGACATTCATTGATGGCAAAACATGTGTGGAGAATCATGGGGTTTATCCTTTGCATAGTATGGCTGGCCAGCGCTTGTAACGCACAAAACGGAGAAGATCCCGGAACATCCCCCGGGATCGAAGAGCAAGGTCAAGGTCGTGAAGAGCAAAATGTTAGAAGTTACGGGGAAAAAGATCACCGGGGTGCCCCGCAGACAAAAGTGGAGCGTCATGCCGGTGATGAACAGGAAGTGGCCCAACGGTTAGCCAATCTGGCGACCGAAGTGGACGGGGTGAACGATGCAACAGCAGTTGTCGCCGGTCGCTGGGCGGTTGTCGGCATTGACGTTGATCAAGATTTGGATCGCTCCAGAGTGGGCAGCATTAAATATACCGTGGCCGAATCGCTGCGCTCGGATCCAAGAGGTGCCGATGCCGTCGTGACCGCGGATCCCGATATCATGGAGCGATTGAGGGAAATGAACGAAGACATTCGTTCAGGTGAACCCGTCGAAGCGATTATGGATGAATTAGCCGCCATTGTCGGCCGGATCATGCCTCAAGTTCCCCGAGATATTGAAGAGCCGCAAAGAGATCCGGAAGAACGCACTGACAGGCCGGCACCTGATCTGCAGGAACCAAGCAATGAACGCTGAAAAAATTAGAAGAGGGATGCCACATCCCTCTTCAGTCAAACGCTATGCCCTTGCCTGACTTAAAAACTGCGTGCCCCTAAATAACGCGGTTTCCAATAGGAATTGTTCATGTTGGAAATGGTTACGCCGCTCGACGTACCGGCATGAATGAACTGGTTGTTCCCCAGATAAAATCCAGCATGGGAAGCGCCTCCGGTTGTATCAAAGAAAACGATGTCGCCCACCCGCGGTGTGCTGACCGGACTCCCTGCCCTCCACATGCCTGCCACGGTCCGCGGAACGGACTTCCCATGGTTTTTATACAAATAATAAATGAATCCGCTGCAATCAAAGCCGGACGGAGATGTTCCGCCCCATTTGTACGGGGAACCGATCAAACGTTTGGCGTCTTCCAAAATCGCCGCGGTTTTTCCTGAGCTTGAAGATTGACCTGACGAATTTCCGGCGCTGTTTTTGACCGGGTTGTTATTTAAAGCTTTGAGTGTTTGGGGACCGGCTATCCCATCCACCTGCAAATTGTGATTGATTTGGAATGTACGTACGGCACTGGTCGTTAACGGGCCGTACTTGCCGTCCACCGTAGAATGATAATAGTTCAACTTTTTCAACTGGGTTTGCAAATCGGACACAGCTTGTCCCCGGGAACCGGG
>CALBTX010000004.1 GCA_937967685.1 uncultured Bacillaceae bacterium
TTCACCGGGTCGGCGGGTCGTTTTTCCTGGCGTCGGGTTTCCGGACGATCATAATTGGGTTGATCGCCTTGCGCCGTTGTGAGCCACTCCAGCGTATGGTTGACATCATTCAGTGAATCTTCAGTTAAACGCATGTTTAACCGGTTTTGATGGCTCAACGTTTCAAGCGTCCTGCGCAATTTTTCGGTCTGTGTGCGCAATGCTTTTTGCTGTTGAGGAGACGAGACCAAGCGGATCAACTGTTCCATATTGATCTCTTCTTTGGGGGCGTGACCCTCTGCACGCAAATACTGCTGAATTTGGAACAGCCTTTCTTCTTCCAGCTGACCGATCTGCCGCACAATGCCGGATTCCTCCTGAACGAGGCGTGACAAATCTTCAATGCGTCTTTCCACAAGTGCCTTTTGTTTTTGCTGAGCGACGGCCAGCAAGTGCTCATGAACGGTGTTCAACTGTTCCAACGTTTGCACTAAAAGTTGTATCATCCGTTTTCCTCCCCAACGACCTACTCTTTTTTCCCGAACCAGAATTGATAGATCTTTTCAGCCACTTGATAGGTATCCACCTGATAATTTCCGCTTTGCACCGCTTCTTTTAATCGAGCCACCTTCTGCTTTCGGGCTGAATCCAATTGGGTATGTTTTTCAAGCATTTTTTGGGCCTGTTTGGAAATGTGCACTTCGTCTTGCACCTTTGACTTCTTTCGTTGCGAGAGCTGTTCCGCCGTTGGCTTCTGGTACGGATTCATGTTCACTCCGGAAGGTCGATTGACGTTCATCATCTTCACCGTCCCTCGTTTCACTCTTGATGAGTGTTTTTGCTCATTTTAATGATCGTTTTGCTGATCCGTCTCTTTTTTCTGTTGCAAATATCCGATATCCTTCAATTTAAATTGATGCGCTCGCTTCGCGTACCGGTGATCTTCCTTGTGCTTGCTCTCTTCCTCCAACACTTTTTTCATTTGACGGCTTAGCTTTTTGCTGCACGCTTTGCACAAGTTCCCCTCTCGAATGATGCGTGAACAAGACTGGCAGGGATAACCCATCTCCGGTAAATCAGCCAGGGAAAGCCTCCCCTGTTGAATAAAGAGGCGGATTTGCCGAATGGAGACCCCTGTGGCCTCGCTCACCTCGTAAATATTTGCTCTCCGGTTTTCTTTTTTGCGTAAATATTGGGCAACTGCTCGATATTCTTCCTCCACCTGCTCATAACAATCCGGACAAATATCCCGCACACCTTTGACAAACAATTTGCCGCACTTCGGACAGTTTTGCAATTGGTCGAAAGACACGAAAAAATCGCCTCACTTTTTCATGGCCAAGCCGATTCGACATGTCCCGGCGATTCGGTTGCAAGGCCCATTTTTTCGACTAACGAGCAAGCGTATAGGCATAAATATGTTTTGCTCCCCTTTTTTTCAGCAGATAAGCTGCCGCATACAAGGTGGCCCCGGTCGTATAAATATCATCGACGAGTAAAATGTTCTTACCATGTATATCGACATTTTGTTCGGGATTGTTAAGGAACTTTTGCAACATTTCCTTCAGCCTTTCCTCCCGCCCTTTTTTGCTCTGCTTATCTTCTCCATCCCGGCGGAGAAGCAATTTTTCCGTATAGGCGATACCTATTTTGTCCGCCAATAGCCGGGCAACAAGGGCGGATTGGTTAAACCCGCGCTCTTTCAGGCGTTTAGCCGAAAGCGGAATGGGTGCAATGACATCGACCTTATCCATCTGCTGGGCCATGCCGTTCCAATGGCTATAGAGCAAGGAAGCAAAAAAATAACGCAGCCGTTCGTCACCGCGAAACTTGTATCGGGTCAACAGATCCTGCATCCAAGCGTTATACTGTGCCACACTGCGGTTCCACGTTAACACCCTTCCCGACTGCTGCGCCTCTTCCCATTCCAGCCAGCGCCGGCAATCGAAACAAATCTGACCTCCCCGGTACTCCGCGACATATCGGGAATCCAAGTCGTGAAAAGATCGGGAGCACAGCAGACACCCGTCTCGCAGCAGAACGAGTTTCGACCGGCACTGGACACAGAGCCATTGTTCAACAGGTAAGAGCACCTCGCTGCGCAACACGGACACGGTGAACAGATCTCTCCAGGAAAAAGGCGGGACAAAAGCATGATGGCAAGCGAGGCAGGACATGCTCAACTCAAATCACCTCCTGGGACGTTCATCCGATTCCATCTTTCAATCTGACGGATGGCCCTCATTTGAGTCAGCGTCCGCTGTTCAGGAAAAAACCAGACGTTCCCCTCGAAATCATCGGCTTTGCGCCCGACTCTCCCGGCAATTTGAATCAAGGCAGCCGTATCGAAGACTTGATCGTCACTTCCTAATACGGCCACATCACTGAACGGGATGGTCACCCCCCGCTCCAAAATGGTCGTCGTCATTAAAAGGCGAATCTGTTTATTTCGAAAGCGCTGCACTTTTTCGGTGCGCAGCGGATCTTGCGCATGGACGCTCTCCATGGGAAAGGCTTGCTGAAACTGCGGTGAGAGATCCCGCACATAAGGGAGGATCACGTTTTGCATGTATGCCAATACTTCGTCCAGCAGATGCACGTGAGGAACAAACAAGTAGCCAAAACGATTTTTCGCAAGCAGCTCAGTCAAAAACTGAACCAAAGGGGTCAGAATCTCTTTTTGACGGATCGATTTCCGCCAGCGGCCAACCGGTTTGAGGCGGGGAACGGGCAAGGGATGACCGTGATAACGCCGGGGGATGAGCACATGCTCGATTTCGCCCCGACGCACGGCATCAATCATCTCCCGCCTCGGGGTGGCTGTCACATAGACGATTTTGCCGCAGGCTCGTCTTGCCTTTTGCACAGCATAAGGCAGCATGGAATCGACATGATAAGGAAAAGCGTCCTCTTCGTCCACAATAACCAGATCGAAATAATCCCGAAAACGTAACGTTTGATGGGTCGTCGCCAAAAACAAGTCGGCCGCTTCATATTTTTGTTCGCTTTCTCCGTGCAAAACGCTGATGGTCGTGTGGGGAAACACTTCTTTCAAACGGGGTTCCAATTCTAAGATGACATCTCTCCTGGGAGAAGCGACGAGCACCTTTTTGTCCTTCAACAAAAAATGATAAATCGTCTCAAACCAAATTTCAGTTTTCCCAGCGCCTGTGACTGCCCAAAGCAAAAATTGGTCCGACTCTCCCCGGGCAAAACGAAGCAGGCGCTTTGATGCTTCTTGCTGGAGCGGACTTAACTGGCCTTGCCACCTGAACTGAACGTTTCTCTGCTCAGGTCTGGCAACAATTGAGCGCCTTCCCCCGTGCCATTTCAAATAAGGCTCACATGACCTGACCTTCCCCATTTGCAGACAACGGGGACAAAACAGACAAGATTCACTGCCGCAGCGAGCACAAGCGCTCCTGGGCAAAACCTCGGGGGACCACCACTGGGACCATGTCCTGCGCAAACGCTGCCAGGAGGAGAAAGCGGCAGGCGAACGGATGGCAAGGGAAGATGTGTTCAAACCGTACCCGCAACGTTGGCAGAATGCGGTCATTTTGCGACCAATACGCTGGCGGGCAATTGGAGCATCCCAATCGAAACAGCCGAGCAAATACAGCTTTTGCAAAATAAACATCACATGTTTTCGGGCACGTTTACCCCAAACTTGACGCACTTCTTCCAGCAAAACGTGCCGGCCGGCGAACGCAGCAGCTAACCGCAATGCTTCTTCGTCACAATCTTCCGACTCAAAAAAAGCCGCTATTTTGTCAACTAAAAGGACGGAGGAGTCTTTCTTGTCAGCATGGTGAACGGTGACCTTGTTGTTCACCGTGCCTCCGTTGTGCAAGACGCCGCAAGTCGAAAAAAGCGTCTGCCGATCCACAGCAGGCGTATACCCACGCGGCACACATTTTTGATCCGTCAGGCCAACGGCTTGTCCCATCTGCTGACGTATGGCGGCCAGAGAAGCGCACTTCCCGAGTAAAGTCCATGTCCCCGTAAACAAAGCCCGATCTGTTAAAGATTGCCAAAAAGTCAGATCAATCCGCTTCCAGCAACTTGCAGGCGTCAATAAGGACCAGTCGATCACCTGTCCAGTGTTGAAGCGACCTTTGACCATATAAGCCGCAAACGCTTTTTCTCCCATCGTTCTTTCAACCTTAAGCATATAAATTGATCAACAAACCTTGGATCTCCCCGACCAGAGACAAAATATCCAGTCTGGTCCGTTCTTCATTCAACACGTCTTCAGCCAATTGAATCAATTTTTGATCGATGTGTTCAACCAGACGATACACTTTAGGCCGGCCGCGAACCGTCCCCTGCTTTTCAGCCAGGCTCAGTCCCTGACGAACAGCTTCCTCCAGTATTTGCTGCACTAACTTTTTGTACTGCTTTAAATTTTCAATGGTCCGCCGTTCCGCCAATTGTTTTCCCTGATCTTCAATTTGACGCAAAAGATGGGACATATTTTCCTGATGCAACTGTTTTTGCGAACGGTTTAGCATCTCCTGAAAGTGAGCTTGGCGGCTGGTTTGAATACGGACGGATTTTTCTTGAGCGATGCTGGATTTTAAGGACTGTTGGATTCGCAAGACAAACGCCTCTCTTCTCTTAAATCGATCACCATTTCTTCATCTCGTTCATCTGCCATCTGCCTGGATGAGCGAGAGCTTGACAGAACGTTTTCTTCGTCAACTTCCGTGCCGAGGGCGCTTCCAGCGGCCGTACACATGCCCTCCAATTCCTCTTCGATCCGCTCAACGCGAATCCCTTTTCTTTCCAAGCGATCGATAATGGCCAACGTGTCATCTACAGATCCGGAATCTTTAATGTAAATTTGAAAATCTTTCCCTTCCAGCATAGACCAGTGGGCCAAAGAGCGGATAAACCATTCGATATCAGTCTGGGAATTGTGGGTCAATAAATAATAGCGCGCATGATTGATTTTGCGAGGCCGGTTCAGCCATTTGCCCAGTTGAATACAGATCATCGTCATCCCGTAAACGGCAAACATCCAGAGTAACAACATTGCCATGTGCATACCCTCCTCTTGCTTTTAGGGTATGCACGCCCGGTTTTAAGGGTTACGGCTGCGGCTCTTTACAGTCTAACCCACCCTTTTTTAATCGCTTCAATGACCGCCTGGGTGCGATCTTGCACTTGCATTTTCTGCAAAATGCTGCTGACATGGTTTTTGACGGTTTTCTCACTAATATACAACGTTTCCCCGATGGCTTTATTGCTCTTCCCTTCAGCCATTAACTGCAGGACTTCGGACTCCCGCTTCGTCAACAAATGATACGGCAAACGGTATTCGGAGATGCTGTATTCCTGGTTTGTTCTTCCCGCCTGCTCTTCCGCTTTCATCCGGCGAAACTCTTCCACCAATTTGCCGGTAATCTTGGGATGGATATAAGCCCCGCCTTCATAGACGACCCGAATGGCTTCACCGAGGGCGTCCACATCCATTTCCTTCAGCAAATATCCGTTCGCCCCGGATTGCAATGTGCGGTAAACATAAGCTTCATCATCATGAATGGACAAAATGATGATTTTCGAATGCGGGGAACGCCTGACGATTTCTTCGGTCGCCTCCACACCGTTCATGTGAGGCATGTTAATGTCCATCAGCACCACATCAGGCTGCCATTTTTCCACCAGTTCAAGCGCTTCCAGTCCATCGCCGCCCTCAGCCAGGACATCAAAATCGCTTTCCATTTCAATCACTTTTTTGACACCTTCACGAAAAATTTTATGGTCGTCAATCAGGACAATGCCAATCTTTTTTGTTTGCGTATTCATCACCAGTTTCATCCTCTCCTTTACTCACACGTTTCTTTACTCACACGTTTCTTTACTCAC
>CALBTX010000005.1 GCA_937967685.1 uncultured Bacillaceae bacterium
CATTCGTTTACCCCCATCAAAAACAGTTAGTGGCCAAAGTGGGAGAGCCGCAACTGGACAGAAACGGTATGTTAGCAGCGTCGAGCGGTTTCCCCGCCATTACGGTTCCCGGAGGATTTTCCAGCAGCACGTCGAGTGCACCGCTCGGGGTTCCCGTAGGCGTTGAATTCCTGGGTAAACCTTGGAGCGAGCCCACGTTAATCGAAATCGCCTACGCTTTTGAACAGGCGACAAAACATCGGCAACCTCCGCAACTGTCCACAGATTAACCGAGCTTTTCGGATTAACCGAGCTTTTCGCTCAAAAATTCGCCCAACATTCGAACACAAGAACCTCCTGCCCGGCAGAAGAGGTTCTCAGACGACAGAAAACCCCTCTTGAAGACAGAAAACCCCTTTTGAACCGGAAGTTCAGAAGGGGTTTTTTTTGCAGAGGCGTTGTTCTTCTTTTGCAGAGGGGTTGTTTCTTCTTTCAAACGGTGTGTTTTTTCGTGAAATTTCCATCCGCAACACCTTATCTAGTGGTATAGTAATTAAGGAAGATACGATCGGTATCTGTTCATATTTTTAAACCTGAAGAAAGGGATGGGGCCATGAATAATCACGAAATCAATTACAAATTATTTGGTGACGACATGCAATTCGTAGAGATTGAGCTTGATCCGTTAGAAACCGTCATTGCCGAAGCCGGCAGCCTCATGATGATGGAAGACCAGATTAAGATGCAAACGATTTTCGGTGACGGTTCTGGGGACCAAGGAAGCATTATGGGCAAGCTGTTCAATGCAGGCAAACGCATCCTGACAGGAGAAAGCCTGTTTATGACATCATTTACAAATGAAGGGCAGGAAAAAAGACACGTATCCTTCGCAGCCCCTTATCCCGGAAAAATTATCCCGATGGATTTAAGTGAACTCGATGGCAAAATCATTTGTCAAAAAGATGCATTCCTGGCGGCCGCAAAAGGGGTATCCGTCGGCATTGCATTTCAGCGCAAACTCGGCACGGGATTTTTCGGCGGCGAAGGTTTTATTATGCAAAAACTTGAAGGAGACGGTCTGTCATTCGTCCATGCCGGAGGCACGGTAATCGAAAAAGTGATCGCACCGGGCGAAACACTGCGCATTGACACGGGCTGTCTCGTGGCCATGACGGGTGAGACGGATTATGATATCGAATTCGTCGGAGGCATTAAAACAGCCTTGTTCGGCGGTGAAGGCCTCTTTTTTGCAACATTGCGCGGACCGGGTACGGTATGGATTCAATCGCTGCCATTCAGCCGCTTAGCCAGCCGTGTCTTCGCTGCGATGCCGGAAAAAGGCGGCTCCAAAGGCGAGGGCAGCGTGGCCGGAGGATTATTTGATTTGTTGGGCGGAGACAGAAAATGACGCGGAGAAAAAATGGTGAGCATGCTTTGAAGATGATGATCTGGGCTGACTCCATTTATCACTGACAAAACTCATCAAAATGCGCGCTGAACATGTCTTCCGAAACGACCCGGAAACCATGTCTTTTCAATAAAGCGGATGTCACCCCGTCCCCAGCTATCTTCCGTCCTTGAAAATCACCATCATAAATCATCGTACTTCCACAGGACGGGCTGTATTCTTTTAAAACAACGACCGACGCACCGACTTCTAGCGCTTTTCGCAAAGTGATGTACGCCCCTTTTATAAACGGTTCCGAGACATCCTGTCCGGACTGAGTCAGCACTTGTGCTTTGCCGTCAAGCACATCCGCCCCGTCACCCCCGACGATCTCCGCCGGTTCTCTCGGCGTGGATAAGCCGCCGAGCACTTCGGGGCAGACCATGACAGCCTTGTTTGCTTCAACCAGTTTTCGTATTTTGTGATCCAAACTGTGGGTCCCGTTATACCTGACCTCCAAACCGGCCAGACAGGCACTGACAAGTATCATCATCGCTCACCTCGCTTAACTTATTGATGGCTGTCTTATTCATGGCTTGTCCCCTGGTTTTCTTCTTCATCGTCGGTTGAGTCTTGATATTGTTTAAAAATACTCATGCTTAAATCGCTGATTTCTGAAAAGTGCCATTCATAAGCGGTCATGATCCTGTAAAGTTCGAACAATTTGTCCTGCACTTCATCCCCGTTGTCCATATCGATTGTTTTCAGGCTGTCCAGCAAAGCCTGGAATTCATCAGTCAGTTTTTCCAAATCCTGAAGGTTCTCATACTGTTCCTCTATCTCCCCGCGATCAACGAAACCGTTTTTTTCATTGAGTTGCTCCATGAAAGCCATGGCTGCTTTCAACTGATCAAGCATCACCTGATCACCCCCTGTTCATCATTTCCAATCTTTGACCATGCGTCCGAACGCCTTGGCCGTTTTAACCTTATTCACGCTTCCGTCCAAATTCAGAACGATCCTCACCTTTCCTTGCTTATCGATCACTTCCAGGTGGTCTTTATGCAACGCGTCAAGATATATGCCGTAGCCTTTTTTCAAATATGGATGACCCGGCTTTGTGGAGACTTTGTAAATGGACTGCCCGTCATATTTGATTTTTGTTTTGGTTAAGAAAGGGCTGATTTCTTTTCCGAAGTCTGTTTTAAAAAATGCATCCATATTGGGTACCGTCTGAGTCGCGTGCTCAGCCTGTTGCTTCCCTTTGACGGACCCCTTTCTCCTTTTGGCCAAACCGGGTGCTCTTTTGGCCAATCCCAATCCAATGCGGTTTAACAGCTGGCTGAGCGCCGCCTGGGCCGCTATTTCAACCCTTTCGCGCACGGTCAAATCTTCCCACCACTCCCAATAGGCTTGCGTCTCTGTCCACGGATTCCTGAGGAAACGGGCGATATCCTTTCCGCTCCCTGCCACAGAAGCGAAAGTCGATCCGACGGCCACAGCCGACCAGAGACCGCCGAAAGCCAACCAGCTCAAAGCAATGACGCCAGCGATCATCATGCCTTGTTCATACCATTCCAGCCTGTCCCACCAATGGAACAGGTCGTCAAACATACAGGCAAAACAGGCGCTGTCCGTGAAAACATTTCCTGACATCAGATTGCACATGAAGCCTGACATGATGAGGAGGACGCCCATCATGGCCGCCAGCCGGATTCCCCGTTTGCTGACACTTTCCTTGATCCTGCCGACCTTCTGCCTTTCTTCGTCCTCTCCGAACAAAATCGTCATGGCAAGCTGCCGCCGTTCCCGGTAAAACAGGAGCAAATACCCCAGCCTTTTCGGCTCTTTCAAAGATTGAACCAGGCGGACAATCTCAGTCAAAGGGTTGATCGTCGTTTCTTTGTCCAGCAGGGGGAGCTTGTCTTTTGTCCGGTTTAAATAGATTGTATCGATGAATACGGCTAGTACAAGCAGCCCAAGTAACGTCGGTTTGGTGGCGTAACCGCTGCCCAACGAATCATGCACCTCTTGCATCCACTGTGGATAAGCACTTGCCCCGTTCCATATGCCGTGATCTAAGATCGCCCAACACAACAGAAACAAGGGTAAAATGTAGACCACTTTTCCCAACTTGACTTTGATGGCCGCGCTTAAACGGATGGCCAAGCCGATACCAACCGCCACGAGGGCCGTCAGAACAGCGTGCCCAGCCAGCATATCAACTTGCAGAAACTCCGATTCAAAATAACCGGGAAACAGCGTCAGCAGATCCCAGTGAATATCTTGTCCAAAAATCGAATGACCGTATCCCCCAAAGGCCTCCGAAAGCAATCCCGTCGATTGCGTCCGCCGTGTCGTTTCCTCAAAAAATTGAAACCCGGCGCCCGATGCCGCCCCGATTAAGGCATAATCGCTTAAACTTAACGATGATGCCCGACGTGAGATAAACAAATATACGCCCAAGGGGATCAGTTTAAACAGTTCCTCCACAACCGGGGTCACCAAAGCCGAACTTTGGTAGTCAGACGCATGACCCCCGAACATCCCATGGAGCAGAAAAACAAAAGATCCCGTCAAAGGCACAATGACCCATGCCCCAACGAGAAAAAAACGGATATATTCCTGCCAGAATAACGTTTTCGTCCTGGCCAGCAGCCAGAATTGGATCACAACATAAAACGACCACAAAAATTGAATGGCCATCAGCCGAGAAGCTTTAAAATAAATAAGGCTGAGAAGAAAAACGACCAGCGAGAGCCAGCATAGGAGTGCATAAAGCCGAACGATATGAGGATGAGACTGTTTCCACGTTTTCCATTTGGCCGATAAGTGATCCAGTCGGTTTCTCACGAATGATCTGATTCTTTGAAGCATCCACGATCCTCCAGTTTCCTACTTTCTAAGCATCATCTTATCATGTTCGCTTTCCTGGATATACGTCCGAGAAAAAAGATAAGCTTTTTTTCCTAATTTGTCAGGAAACCGGATGGGCATACAAGGCCCTGACGGCCAGTCCTTGGGAACTATTGTTTTAGAAGCGCATTCCGTATCTATCCAGTATTCGTTTATGTCACAGGTGACATACAAGACGTTCTGCCCGTCATTCAACCTCCACCGTGAAATTCTCATACGCATATACGTCTTCCTCATCTTCATTTTCGACTCGCACCCCGATGTTCCACACCCCGGGCTCAAGAGCAAAGCGGCCGACATACAAACTGCTATTCGTCTCTTCCCCAACGGTTTCCCGAATAAAACCACGTTCGACAAGCGCATCTTTAAACAATTCCATACGCATATTGTTGCTTTGACAATAGTTTTGAATATCAATAAATAGCTCTTCCCGTTCCTTATCCCAAACTTCGAAGGTGACATCGGCATGCTGTAAACGCTTCTGGTCTTGAAGGACATTGGCCAGTAAAATCGTATTCCCCTTTTCGTCTGATTGCACTCTTTCCAAATAAATGGCGATATCCTCCGCATGATCGTGGGCCACATTATATCCCGGGGGCGACGTTTGGGATAACACCCCGGTCAAAACGATCATTCCTATAGCGATCACCAATTCCAGCCGGAGCCCCCATAATAAAACGCGAAGGCGTTGGGCCCCTTCCCTCTTCGTACGGGCCTCTTTCAACGCCGGCCACCACACCCAGCGGTGCCAGGCAGCAATCAGCAGAATAGGTATAAACAAGGCCACTTTCCACAGCATTGTCCGGCCGTAATCCGTATGCGTCAGATTCAACCACGTCTCAACATAAACGACGCTCATCAAGATTCCGGAGATGACGGCGATCGCCAGCAGAAAAACAGATAAGATGGAAAAGTAATGAAGACGTTGATGCATATACGTGATCGAGGACCAATCTCGTTTCATGTGAAAAGAATAAACCGTAAAGCCCACCAAACCGGACAGCCAGAAGGCGGCGACAAAAAGATGCACAAAATGCGAAATGAGCATTTGGCTGTAATAGGCGTGCGACGTTAAGACAAATGTAAACATGAGCGCGATCGATAAAATCAGTTTCAATCGCTTTCTATGTTTTCCTTGCGCAGACAGCCAGGCCAGGCCAATGAGGAGGAGTCCCCGGCTGATAACTGCAAGACCGAAAAAAGTGGACGTGAAGATTTTGACCACCGTTTGCCAGAACAGAAGGGTTTGCCAGGAGGCGCCGCTCACTAGAAACGCTCGGTGAAAAATTTGCCCAACCCCGGTCACGAACAGGACAACTGCTGCAAAAATAAAGATTTTTCTTTCCCAGTCATAGAGTGTTTCCTGATTGACCCCAAACAATCGGTCACCCTCTGCGGACCAGAGGAAGAGACGGAACAACACCCAGCCCGCTATGCTTAAGAGAAGAAAAAGTTCCGCCAGATGCACCCAGAGAATTCGATTGTCTCTTTCCGGGCTTTCTGAGGCGTTACTAAAAAAATCTTCGGTGCTGACCGGGTTCACGCCTGAACCGGACGATGCGTTGTCCTCACCAACTTGAAAGCGAAAGGAGCCGTCAGCCACAAAAGCATCCAGACCCATCACCCGCCAATGTACCTCGTACATACCCTCTGCTAGACGCGGGGCGTGCAAGACGAGTTTCTTATCCTCGGCAACCACCAAGCCGTCTATCCGTTGGCCCCGATCATCTTCCAGCCACAACTGGCTGACATTGGCTTTTATCGAACGGGTAAATTCCACTTGAATGCGTTCCGGTGACTGCTCCAAGACAGCTTCCGGGGACGGAATGGTCCGATGAACATAAATCTCGGCATCTACCGTGACCGGCCAACCGAGCATAAAGATCAATGCGCATAAGAAGAACAGGACGCTAGCCGTGCATTTCTGCTTACACAAGATGATCAACCCCTTGCTGACCGGCATACGTTTTGCGGGAACCCGTTTTACTGCACTTCAACTTCATGCTTTGTCATCGCATGCATACCACGGGCATCGACATGATACATGACAAAATATGTGCCGCTTTTTTCAAACGTATACTCCAGTACATACTGACCGTCCCCGCGGTGCTCTGCTTCGAGCATCTCATGCTCGGTCTCGTAATGATCCATGTCGCCGTGACTGTGGTTGGAATTATTCGGACTCTCGTTGCCTTTCTGATCCTGCTCTTCATGCCATATTTCAAAACGGACGAGTTCGGCATCATCAACCAATGCTCCGTCTTGAGAGACTTCAGCAATGAGCTCAGTCGTTTCTCCAGCTTGAACACCGGAATCGGGGTCAGTGAAAAAATTCACTTCAATCGGGGCCTGCGGCATATGAGGAGCATCATTGGCCGTGTTTCCTTCACCCTGATCACCGGCTTGACAGGCACTGACCAAGACAAGCACGGCGCCAAGCACACCCATAATCAGTCCCTGTTGCAGACGATCATGTTGTCGACGCATGATTTTCATGGCGTTTCATCTCCCTTTCTTTGTTCAAATAAACTGAATTGTTGATCTCAGGCACGAATCAGTTGTTTTTCTCACGCACCAATTGGTTAAGATCTTGCAGAATCTGCTCCTGATCCATCGACTCTTCCGTTGAACTCATTTTATGATAGGCGCGGATTTGATGATCGGCATCAATAATGTACTGGGTCGTCGCATGCATGCCTGCCCCGTCTTCATCCACTTGATAAAAATAGCTCAGCTCGTCGGCCACGGCTTGAATATCTTCCTCGGCACCGCGCAGAAATTTCCATCCCTCCGGATCTGGATGAAACATTTGCGCATAATCCCGCAACGCTTCAGTCGTATCCCGCTCAGGATCAAAAGTAATGGCCACGAGTTCCACATCAGTCCCGAATAAACCGTCCTCTTTCAATTGCTCCTGAATGTCCGCATAGTCTTGCATCGTCATTGGACAAACGCCGTCCGGGCAATTGATGAAAATAAAAGAAAGCAGCTTGATCTTGCCATTGTCTGAATGATAGGTTTGTCCGGTTTGAACTTCTTCCAATTCAAAACTGGATATTTGATCGTAAACCTCCAGAGGTTCGGCTTGCCCGTCCCATACGAACCAAACGATGACGGCAGCAATGATAATCAAAGCGAGCAGAGCAAAGAAAGTGATCATTCTTTTGCGAATGGTCATGGCGCTCATGCAAAACACCTCGTTTCTTCAATGTGAATAAGTATCCATTTTCAGCCGCGAACAAAATATAAACAAAGAAAGATTAACAGAAAGATCAAAAATTACTCTTTTCTAATCCATCCTTTTTCATAAGCATAACGGGTCAACTGCACACGGTTTCCCAAATGCAGTTTTTGCATAATGTTTTTTAAATGGTTCTTCACCGTATATTCCGAAATATTGAGAGCAGCGGATACATCTTTATTGGCAAACCCTTTGGCAACCAGTTGCAATACTTCTTGTTCCCTAGCGGATAAAGGATGCATCTCATCGTCTTCTGCCGGTTGATCGGTGTTAAATTCCTGCAATATTTTCAGGGCCAATGTTTTGGACATCGGCACTTCGTCATCGGCAAAGGCCCGTAAATAGTCGTACCATGTGGAAGGGTGTAAGTTTTTGAGCAAATATCCTTGAGCCCCTCTTTTTAACGCTTCAAACAAATCTGTCACTTCATCGGAGACGGTAACAATGACGATTTTCACGTAAGGATATTTATTTTTGATGATCCGCGTCGCTTCCAAGCCGTCCAGTTCCGGCATGTTGATGTCCATTAATATCAAATCGGGCATCAGTTCCGCCGTTAACTCGATCGCTTCCCTGCCGTTTTTCGCTTCGCCGACGACCTCAAAATCAGCGTGGCCGCTGACAATCTCCCGCATACCTTCCCGGGCGTGTGCATGATCATCGGCAATTAAAATGCGAAACGGCTGACTCATCAGACTTTCACCCCCTTTCTGATTTTAACGCAAGTCCCTTCTTCCCGATGTATCCAATCGATCTTCCAGCCCATTTCCCGCGCTCTGTCCCGCATGATTTCCATGCCGTATCCAGTCTGGCGCGCGTTATGATCATCCATTCTTACACCCGCAAAACCACGGCCGTCATCTTCAACAGTGCACTGCCATCCTTCTTTTGTTGTCTGAGCGGAAATGATCACGGAAGTGGCTTGCGCATGCTTGTGCACATTCATTAAAGCCTCCTTGATACAGGCATATAATTCCACTTTTTCTTTCGTGGAGAGCTGTTCTTCAGGAAGCGCCCACTGAAATTGAACGTGGAGTCCGCTGTCCTTGCGGAAATCATCAACCAATTGCTGCAGGGACTTCGTCCAGGGGAACTGATCAATATCCGTCGGATGGCGCAAATTAAAGATGGATTGCCGCACATCGTCGTGAATGTGCTGAATCGTTTTGCGCATCTGTTGGTATTGTTCATGCGTTGGCAGATGCGGTTCCTGCGCTTCCCACCGATTCATTTTCACCGAGAGCAAAAAGAGGGATTGGGCGATGCCGTCATGTAACTGACGGGCCATGTGCTCTCGTTCCTCGAGCATCACTTTGATCGCTCTTTCTTCCTCAAGTGTCTTGTGCATGTCTTCCATCCATTCAAACAGCTTGCGCACGAGGATCATTGTCACAGCAAAAACAATGACCGGCGTCAGCCAGTTACCCGTTTCCATAGATAAATGACCCAGCATAAACGGTGTATGGCGAACATACTCCCACAATCCCACCGTTATCGTCGGAATCAGTAATATGAGCCATTTGATCTGTTTATAGGACATGGCCTTCATCGTCTGAACCACACCTTTTTGGTCCTGGATACAAGCTGTTATTAAAAGTGTAGTCCAAATCGGCTGTAAATAGAATGACTCAAGAGGGCTATAGTTGTGACAATACTGGTAACATTCCTTTCACACAAAAAACCGGGCATTCTCTGCTGCCCGGTTCATTGACTGGCCTGACTTAAACAAAATAAAGTCCCATTCACCGTCCCCTTTAAATCAGGTCTTCGGATGTCGCGTGAAAAAGTATTATCATTGATTTATCATGACTGAACTAAATGGCAGGAAAGTGGCACATATGAGCCGAATACCCAAAAAATAAAGTGCCCGAGTCTGACCGTTGCGGGCACTTTTTGCGTATGAATGATCCTCCGTATGCGCATGAATTATCCTCCGTAATGGAAACCGGTCTCCTTCAAGGTCAAGGGTTCGCCTTCGCGGTGCACCCCGGCGTTCGTCACTTCACCGATGTAAATGTAGTGATCACCTTTTTCCACTTTTTCAACCACTTGGCACTCAAAGAAACTGAGTGCGTCCTTAAAAACGGGACAACCTGTTTTTTGCGTATAAAATTCGTAGCCGGCCAGCTTGTTTCCTTCCGGCTCCAAGGAACGGAAAAAGGCGGTCACCATATCCTTCTGCCCAGTCTCCAAGATGTTGACGCTGAAAACGCCGCTTCTGGCCATTTGTTCTTGAGAACGGGTTCCAGCCTTGACGGCAACGGCAACCAAAGGGGGGTCAAATGAAGTTTGTGTCAGCCAGTTGCCCGCAAAAGCATTCACATCGCTTTCATCCTTGGTTCCGACAATATACAGACCATAAGTAATCCCACGCAGCGCTGTTTTTTTGGCTTGAGCATCCATTGAACATTCTCCTTTCTTCTATCGCGACATCATTGTATGTTTTTTAAAATTGAACAGCATCTGATCTATGATTGATTCTAAGCAAATAACCTACGCTTGGCAAATAACCTGTCCTTGGCAAATGACCTGACCTTGGCAAATGACCTGCACATGTCCAGTCGATCCGC
>CALBTX010000006.1 GCA_937967685.1 uncultured Bacillaceae bacterium
TTGCGTGTCCGACTCGTTTGGACACGTATTTTTTTGTGCGCACGCTTGGAGTCGGGTCATTGAAAAATCATGATAGGCAGAAAGAGTGTAAAAATTGTTGACAGTCAGACAACATTCGGGATACAATGGAACCGTTATCATTCATTTCAGTCCATCAAGGAGGCAGGACAATGATTTATCACCATTTATTCGGCAAGACTCAAAAAAATAAAGTGGACGCAGCGATCATAGGCACGGGTCATTTTGGGAAAGCGATCGTCACCCAGCAAAATGTCAACGAGTATGTAGATGTCAGGGTTGTTATGGACACAAATTTGGAAGCGGCACGTGATTCATTCCTTGAGGCCGGCATACCGGAAGAGAACATCCGTTATACCGGAAGCGTGTCTGAGGCACGCAAATGGTATGAAGAAGGAAAGTTCATCTACACCGATGTGCTTGATGTCGTTATGCAGCTGGATGAGATCGATGTCGTCTGTGAGGGGACAGGCGTTCCGGAAGCCGGGGCAGTTCATGCCAAAGCAGCGCTGGACAATGGTAAACATGTGGCTATGGTGAACAAAGAAACGGATTCGGCCGTCGGGCCGATTTTGAAACGTTTGGCCGGCGAAAAAGGTCTCGTTTACACACCGGTGGACGGTGA
The DNA here is from genome assembly GCA_937967685.1 of uncultured Bacillaceae bacterium. Lineage (GTDB taxonomy): Bacteria > Bacillota > Bacilli > Caldalkalibacillales > Caldalkalibacillaceae > CALBTX01. Next base: position 644 of record CALBTX010000006.1, read on the forward strand.
CCAGCACGGACTGCTGATGGGCATGTACGAATGGGCAAAACTCGTGGGCTTGAACGTCATAGCCGCGGGGAAAGCGAGAGATGGTGAATTTATTTATGATGAGAAGGAGAAGACGGTATCCATAGAGGCAGACGGTATTACCGTACATCAATCAACCACCATTCAGGTGTCCGAAGAAGATGCTCAATATTTACAAAAAATACCCGAAGGTCGAGTTGAAGAATATGTGCGCAAAAGGCATGAAATTTTAAAACAATTGCCGGGCGCCGGTGCTTTTGATATATGTGAGCTGACCATTATGGCCAATGCAACGGCCCTTGATCCGGAAACACCTGAGTTAATCAAGGCGCCTTTGCGAATTACAGAATTGCCGATCGCATACTGCAGCAAAGAGAATCAAGGCCTATTTAGCAAAGAAGGTATTATCGATATGCTGACGTGCTTGCGGAGACCGGATGAAGCGGGGATGGGGGGCGGTGTCTTTCTTGTCGTTCGCTGCGACAACGCTTATTCACAATATATTTTAACGACAAAAGGCCAAATTCCTAATTATGACCGTTCGACTGCTGTCATTTACAGGCCTTATCATTTATGTGGAGTGGAGACGTCGACCTCGATTGCTTCAGCCGGTCTGTTGAATGTCGATACGGGTGCGCTGGATTACCGCCCCAGATACGATCTTGTCAAAAGAGCGACCCGGGATATACGGGCAGGGGAGACATTCGGAAACGATCACGATGAATCACTGGAAGCATTGATGGTTCCCGCTGTGACCATGAATGACCAGCACCCGGTGCCTGGACATTTGCTCAATGGCAATAAAGCCAAGGTCGATATCAATAAAGGAGACATCATCACTTATGACAAAGTAGTACGACCAAACAATTCGACATTATGGTCTCTGCGACAATTACAGGATGAAACTTTTTTAAACTCTTCTGTGCAATGAAGTGCGCTCAAACAAACGATCCGTCCGAAAAGGCGTTCATGATTCCAACACGCCTGATTTGGGAAAGCGCTCAATGGGCAAACGCTAAAGTTCTGTATGATGCAAAAAACCTGAGCCCTGCTGATGGACTCAGGTTTTTTGATATGGTGATGATTCAGATTCATCGTGCCATTTTAGAGAATGCACTATGAATTCAGAGGATGTGAATTCAGAGGATGTACATGATAGAAATCACACTTGAGTGTCCCATTTGGAACCCGCCTTAGTCCTCCATGTTTTCGAGAATTTGTGTATAGTTTTCAATTTGATTGGCTAGAAATTCCTCGTAATCTTCTTTGTTTAACCAGCCGTCTCTCAAGTGCAAATAAGAATTTTGTTCATATTCTTTGTAACGTTCCTTATCTTTGGCCTCCTCAAGTGTGGCCTCCAAAATGTCCACGATTTCATCCGGCGTGTCCGCATGGACCATCAGTCCTCTGGACAAGCCGTCCGTTAAATCCCAACCTTTTTCCACGGTGGTCGGAATGTCGGGGAAATCTTCGATTCTATCTTCGGACCAGATGACAAGAGGTTTAATCTCGTCATTATTAATGTAATCGATGGCCGGTCCGAATTCTTCCAGAATGGCATCCAAATGTCCTCCGAGTAAAGCGGCGTGCATTTCACCGGCGCTTTCATACGGCACATAGTTGACGGTGACGCCGGTCGCTTGTTCAAATTGACGGGCGGAAAGTTCGTCGACACTGCCCGCACCCGTTCCTCCAAGCGACAGTTCCCCGGGGTTTTCTTCAGCATACTGTACCAAATCATCAATCGTTTCAAATTCACTGTCCCCTGTGACCTGAATGGTTAATGTATCAGCTTGAACCCGTCCGATCGGTTGATAGGTGTCCAGAGCATGAGGGGTCAGACCGCTGGCATAAGCCATCGTATATTGAGATATCGCCCAAATGGTGTAACCGTCGGCAGGTTGGTTGGCGACATAGTCACCCGCAATGGCTCCGGAGGAACCTTCCATGTTGACCACATTGATGGTCACGCCCAAAATTTCTTCCATCTCTCTGGCAATCGCCCGGGCAAAACTGTCGGTGCCTCCACCTGCGCCCCAGCCGGCAACCATTTCGATATCACGTTCCGGGTAACCGTCGGCTTCCGCACCTCCGCTGCTTTCTTCCGTATTTTCTTCACTTTCTTCTGTATTTTCTGCCGAGGCATCATTGCTGTTTTCATCCGCCGCATTATTCTCTTCAGAACCGGAATTATTTCCTCCGGTTTCCTCGCTTCCCCCGCAGCCGTATAAGGCCAAACTGACAGCAAGAACGAGCATAAGTAATAATAGCAGTCGTTTCTTTTTCATGACAAAACCCCTTTCGTGAATAAAAACTCGATGTTTATGCTCTTATTTAGTGTGTCATCATTCTCTGATTTTGCGTGATTTTTAAGCGCTTTCATAATTCAGTGAAACATTTGATGGTAGAGATCATCCCAATCCGCGAGAGAAAGTGGTGCATCCAAAGGCCTATGTACTTCCGCCCTAATGTTCACCCCCTTTGTTCACCCTTTTTTTGAAAATAAAAATAATAACTATTGTTTGAAATCAATACTACAGTGAATTCATGATGTTGTCAACAATATTTGCTAATGGGCTAATTTAGAAAACATTAAAAATAAATTTTTGGAATAGAATAACACTAGTCAATGTACATTTCCTATCTTAACAAACATATAATTTTGTTGACAAAATACTGAATCTAGGATAACATCTGACTATAGCAATCAAGTTGATTTTGGTAGTTTTCGGACCAGGTTGAATTTGAAGAAGAGGGGGGAGGAAAGCAAAGATAAGTGTCATGCTTCTGATTTTGCTTGGTTTGTAAACGCTACCAACATCAAAACACATAGAGTTGATCAAAGGGGGAAGAAGATTGACTAAGAAAAGCTTGCTACTTTTAACCGTGTTACTGGCTGTAGGCATGATCATGGTGGGCTGTAGTTCTTCGGAAACAGGAACAACGAATGAAGAGCCTGCTGAAAATGAAGGAAATGCAGCCGAAAACGAAGCGAATACCGAGGCTGAAGGAGAAGAAACTGAAGGTGCAGAAGCTGACGGAGAAGGGGAGTCTGCATCAGGCGATTTGAATTATCCGGAACGGGATATTGAAATCATTATTGGTTGGGGTGCCGGAGGAGGAACGGATCTTTTTACTCGTCAAGTGGCTGCCCAACTGAGTGAAAATCTTGGTGTGAATGTCAATGTGGTCAATATGGAAGGCTCTTCAGGGGTGATCGCCCATGAACATTATGCCACCCAGACGGAGCCGGACGGATACAGCATTTTAGGCATCTCTGCTTACCCATTGAGCGTTGCCTATGGGAATACACCTTATGGACTAGATCATTTCCGCGGGTTGGCCCGTTTCCAAGATGATATCAGCTCTGTGATCACTTTAGCGGACAGTCCTTACAATACGTGGGAAAAACTCGTCGAAGCAGCCAAAGAAAATCCGGGTGAAATCACGATTGGCGGAACCGGAGCGGCGGCTACTGACCATTTGCACAGCACGATGATGATGAATGAAGTCGGCATTGAATTGAACTATGTGCCCTTCGAGAGCGCTGGTGAAATGCACGCGGCCTTGCTCGGAGGACATATTGACCTCATCTTTGAAGAGCCGGGGCCTGCCATGGAATATCTATTAAATGAAGAAATGGTAATGTTAAACGTGTGGAGAGAAGAAAGACTGGAAGAGTTCCCGGATGTGCCGACCACGGTGGAACTCGGTTACCCGGAGTTGACCCACGCGGTGGGAAGAGGATTGGTTATTCATAAAGATACGCCGGATGAAATTGTCAACTTCTTGGCTGACGAACTGAAGAAAATTTATGACTCTGAAGAGTATCAAACCTACCAAGAAGAGGCCTACTTGCATCTGAACGAAGGCTGGCTTGGACCTGAAGAATATACACAAACATTGGAAGAACAGATCGAAGTATATAAAGAAGTCATTGAGACGCTTGAATAG
>CALBTX010000007.1 GCA_937967685.1 uncultured Bacillaceae bacterium
CACGATAATTCAACTTTAGGAAATACTCTCCGGAATCATCTAAGTGGATCTATTAGGATAGTGCTCTGGCCGTTCTACGATCCAATGACAAAGATGATTCCGGGTTCCTGCTAAGGCAATTATAATTTCTCTAATAATTTTACAAGTAAGGCCAGTCGCGGGGCGATTTTGTCTTTCAGAATGTGTTCATGGGAGGAATGGGCGCCTTCGCCGATGGGGCCCAAACCATCCAATGTGGGCACGCCGATGGCGGCGGTTAGATTGCCGTCGCTGATCGCTCCGGTGGACGCCTCCGGCAGGTCATAGCCCAGTTCGGCGGCGAACTGCCGGGCTTTGTGGTACAGCTGGACGACACCGTCCGTCCGCTCAAGCGGAGGACGTTTGATCAAGGTATAGATGTCCAGTTTCGCCCCGGGCAAAACCGGGTTCAGCGCTTCGATCCTGTCTTTCAGGCGCAAAGCTTCCGCCTGCGTGGCCACTCTCGCATCGACTTCCAAGGTGGCCTGGGAAGGAATGACATTCGTGCGTGTTCCTCCCTGAATGATGCCGCAGCTGACCGTTGTGCCCGTATCATAGTTCGTTTGCCGCTGGATGTTCAGGATATGGTGGGCCATTTCCTCAATCGCATTGATCCCCTGGGCATGATCCATACCGGCATGGCTGGATTTGCCGATCGCTTCGATCTTAAAATACATAATGCCTTTGCGTGAGGTGAGCACGGCATCACCCACCCCGCCTTCCAGGACGAGCACACTGTGCGCCTTGCGTGCCTCCCGGTCGATCACTTCCCGTGAGGTGGCGCTGTTCATTTCTTCATCCGAGTTAAACAAACAGCGGATCGGTCGGTTCGTCTGTTTCCCCAGCTCTTGAAGCACTTGTATGGCGGTCAAGAGAAAAACAACCGCGCCTTTCATGTCAAAAACACCGGGGCCGTATATTTTGTTGCCTTCCACTTTAAAAGGCATCTTTTGCAAAGTACCGACTTCATACACCGTGTCCAGATGGGCCATGACAAGCAGCGGATCGAGATCATTGTGCTGACCGGGCCAGCTGGCGATCAGGTGGTCGCCCCGGTCTTCCCTGTTGGACGGCACGATCTCGATCTCGGCTCCCAATCCTTCTGCTTTTTGGCGCACATATTGGCTCACTTTGTTGACCGCTGCCCGGTCTATCGTCGGAGATTCCATCTCAACGATTTCCCGCAGAAAATCAATGATTTCATCTTCCTTGCTGCGGATATGCGCGATCAGTTCGTTTGGTTTCGCTTCATTTGGCCTCATTTCATGTCGTTTCATCATGACTCCCCCCACAATCAGAAATGATATGACCCCTCTCACAATCAGAAATGATCGACCTAATGTCTACGTTACGGCAAAGTCATTTGCCAAAGGTCAAAAGTCATTTTTCAAGCTCAAAATTCAACACGCATTGTCCCATGTCTAAGTCCGATGTCAAAAAGTCATTGACCACCGTGATGAACGTTGGCCAAACTTACAACCGTGATTCCTTGGTGGGCTTCCTTAAGCTCAAGATGAGGCGGTAGATTTTCTCCAAGGTAAAGACGACCATGAAACAGCCCGAAACGGGCACCGCCAGGTAGGCATAGCCCGTCGGCCAGCCCAAAATCGTATAGGGAATGCCCATGCGCACTTGGGTGACCTCGATTCCCGTGACGATGAGCACGACAAAGAAAGTGAGCAATAAACATCGTGTGAACAGGTCGATCGTGATTTCGACTTTGGCGGGAAACATTTTTTTGATGAACTCAATGAGCAGATGATCGTGTCTGTAGACGGCGATGGTTGCGCCCATAAATACAATCCAGACGATGATCAATTTGGATAAATCCACAGACCAGAGCAGCGAATAGCTCGTAAACGAACGCAAGATGATTTGCACCGAATTGAGAATGAATAGAAAAAGGAAAGCGCTGCCGATGGCATAGTAAATACTTTTGTCTAATATGGCAAACAGTCGGTTCATCTTCTAACTCCCTCCTAACAGCGAATTGGGTATCCAAGTGACAAGTGCAGGAATATAAGTGATGAGCAGCAAAACGGCGATCAGCGCGATGATAAACGGTAAGACCGCTTTGCTCACGTGTTGAAAAGGCACTTTTCCGATTTTGGAGACGATATACAATAAGGCACCAACCGGAGGGGTGATCAAACCGATCATGAGATTGACGACAACGACGACGCCGAAATGAATCGGGTCAATGCCGAGGTCCAAACTCAATGGTAAAAGCACGGGGACGAAAATAAGCATGGCGGGCAGCGCGTCCATAATCATGCCGATAAACAGCAGAAATATGTTGACGATCAACAGAAAGGCGTATGGGCCTAGATTCATGGAGATGAACCAATCCGAGAGCTGATCGGCGACGAGTTCACTGGCCATGATCCAGGAGAAAATGCCGACGATAGAAAACAGAACGAGAATCGTCGTTGAGAAAAGGGCGGTGTCCGAAAAAATGGTGAGCAGATCCTTCCATCTGATCGTCCGGTACACAAATAAGCCGATGAACAGAACATAGCCCGCCACCAAAATGGCCACTTCCGAGACGGTGACAATGCCGGTCAGGACGCCGGCAATGACGATGATGGGCGCAATCAGGGCCAGAAAAGCGTCCTTAAGCACTTTCATAAAAATTTTCCAGGAACGTTCTATTTTGACAACGGGCAAATCCATTCTGCGCATCAAAACATACAAAATAATAATCAAACTGAAGCCCATCATTAAACCGGGAATGATGCCCCCCAGGAACAATTGGCCCACGGATAAATTCGTAATCAGTGCCAGAAACACCATCGGAATGCTCGGAGGAATAATCGGGCCAATCGTGGCGGCTGCGGCATTGATCGCCGCGGAAAAGCTCTCCCGGTAACCTTCTTTTTTCATCGACGGCAACATGACGGACGAGATGGCGCTGCAATCGGCCGGAGCCGAACCGGACACCCCTGCGGCAAAGACGTTGACGCTGACTGACGTGTAGGCCAGACCGCCTTTGAAATGGCCGATGAAAAATTTGGAGAATTCGACGAGACGCTGGGTGACGCCCGATTTGTTCATCAGCTCACCGGCCAGAATGAAAAAGGGGATGGCCAGCAACGTATAATCGTCAATCCCGCCGACCATTGTTAAAGGCAGCTGGCTCAGCGGTGTAGAAGCAAAGACGAGCAGGTAAAAGGCGGCGGCAATGCCCATGGCGATATAAATTTCAAGACCGAGCGCCATTAAGAAGAACATGAAAGCAAATAAGAAGACGATACTAATGGGAATCCCTCCTTTAGATCAGGAGAGGGGATGCGGGCAAGGTGTCTCCCGCCCCCTCCATTTTTTAACGTGTCGTCCTACCGGGCCAAAATGTCATTGACCGTATCCAACAACCCTTCGGGCCACATCTCACCATCGAACGAATTAAAGGTATCTTCAAGCTTCGTACGAATGGAATCCAAATCCGGTTCGATATACTCCATCTCATTTTTCAAAAACTCAAGCGCTTCGTCCATTTGCTCCCGGGCCAGTTCGGTTTGCAATTCTCCGGCTTCGAGACTCGCTTCCTCCAAAATGGCCTGTTGTTCGGCGGACAATGATTGCCACAGTTCGTCGCTGATATACCAGGCTTTAACATCGCGAATGTAATCCGTTTGCATGAGATAGTCCTGAACTTCATAGAAACTGGAATTCATCACCGTAATAAAACCGTTTTCCTGGGCGTCTGCCGTACCTTGACGCAAGGCCATATACAAGTCGGCCAGTTCAATGACGACCGGCTGGGCGCCGAGCGCTTGCATCGTTTTCTGGACGATTTCCGATTCCGCCGTGCGGATGGACAGACCTTCAAAATCTTCAGCTGAATGGACCGGACGGTTGGCCGTCAATTGCCTCGGTTCCGTATCGCCTACCGCACTGATGACACGCACGCCCGTATCGGCGGCCGCTTGTTCAAAAATCTCTTCGAACTCGGGCGATTCCAGCACTTTAACCATGTCTTCGTAACTTTCCCAAAAGAATGGGAAAACCATAATATTGAAACTTTCTGCACCTTCAATCCACGGGTAGGAAGAAATCCCCTCGTACATCATGTCCACCGTACCCGTTTGCATGCCTGAAAACATATCCAGCGCTCCGCCGAGTGAACTGTTGGGATGGACGCTGACCGACATGCTTCCACCGGATTTTTCAGCGACCAGCTCGGCAAATTTTTGGGCAGCCAGGGTGGTCGGATCGTCTTCCGTTCGAATCGTTCCCAAGCTGAGTTCGACGCTTTCGGGAGCGGATGCTTCCTCATTTCCCGATTCTTCCGC
>CALBTX010000008.1 GCA_937967685.1 uncultured Bacillaceae bacterium
CAGTGCGGTTGTCATTGTCGTCTGTTTCGTTTTGACGATGTTTTGGAAAAAACCGCAAATTGAAAAATGAGAGACTAAGCGTCAAAAGTCGCCTGTCTCTCATTTTTTCATTCCTCCACCTGCAACAAAACTTCAACTCTCCGGTTCCGCTGTCGGCCTTCGTCGGTTTCATTGGATGCAATTGGTTCATATTTGCCAAAGCCTTCAACTTCAAATTCATAAGCGGATGGATCAGATAAGAACGTACGTAACATCTCATAGACATTTTCGGCCCTATCTTCAGATAACGGTTGATTGATATCATCGCCGCCGACATTATCCGTATGCCCGTAAATTTTCAGCAAACCACGATATTCTTTTTCCTTCAACCATGCTGCCACTTCCCGGATGACCCGTTCTCCGTCCCTTGTGAGATCGCTCTTTCCAAATTCGAACAAAATCTCATCCGACAAGATAAGTTTCATTTCATCACCATCTTTTGTCACATCCACATCATCCGGCGTGTCTTCGTATTCCGGATTCAACGGAATGATCAACTCAATCATTTGTTCTGTCCCACCATCATAACGTGGTTTGACAATGTCGCCTTCTATCTTTTCAAATTCTTCTCCGTAAGTATCGCGGACGACTTTCCCACGGGGATGATTAGAACCGGGATGTGTATAGAGCCTAATAAACCCTTCATCTGTAAGCGACTCATATTCCACAAGCATGGAAAATGTTCCACCCCTTTCGATGACGGTCTTGTAGGAAAATTGATTTTGGTAAAACCGACTCTCCTCACTACTTTTGATATTCCCATAAATAGAAGTGCCATAAAGCAAATTGGAAGAACCTTCAATATATATGTAACGGTGGTCGATGTCGGCAATTTCCGCTTCCATCCATACGTTTGTATCCCCGTAATCCGCGGGAGGTTCACTGTAAACCGGCTCTTCAATGGTAAATACTTCCCCTTCTCTTACCGGGCCAATCACGGATGCCGCTGCAACAAATGACGGTTTTTCCAGGTCGTATTTTTGGGTTTCCACCACAAACGGGCCCTCGAGGTGTTCACCTTCCTCACCATAAAACCGCAGCAATTCATCTCTATTCTCGAGGTGAACTGGAAAAGTCGAGGAACTTGGACGAAATTTTAGTTCGAGCTCGATTGGCTCATTTCGATATCTTTCCACAAAATCATCTTGACGGTAAGGAATCGTCCCGTGAATGACGCCCCCTTCCTCGACAGTCAAATCCCCTTTTGTAACGATCTGACTCACGACATACCCGCCATAAGGATCAATATACGCCCGAAAATCAATCTTGGCCCCGACAGGGAGATTACTGATCACATCTACTTCAATGCCTGCTTCCGTCAAAGTCATGTCACCGTCAAAACGAACATCAGTTGAAAGTTGTTCCTCTTGTTCTTTAGACTTAACTTCAACTTGGTTCATGTCTGCGATTTCTTCTGTTTCCAATTCAACATCTTGTTCCTCAATGCGCTCTGTCAGCAGCTCTTCATCCGTTTCAGCAACTTCTGTTTCATCATTACATGATGCTACGAATAAAAGAACAAATAATAACGTCAGCAAAACCCTCAACTTCACGTCTTCCCAACAACCCCTTTTTCCATTATCTTAAAATCAATCATTATTTTAACATAAAATTCCAAAAATAATGATGTATACAATAAAACGAGATTTTATATCTACCTTCGTTATTTTAAATTAGGTTTTTAGACTCCTTTAAATAGTAGGAGACGTGATATATTTACACATTCAATTCCACATCGTTCAATCAAATCCGTATAAAGAATACACAGGAGGTCCTTGCTCCTGTGCTTATTAATGACTACTTTTTAATGGTCATCCAGTTTTCGCTGTAATAATTCTCTGAGCTTTCGTACATATTTCGTACACTCCATCATAAAGCAAACGCACGATTGAAAGTCTGTATTCCTTTTCAGGCTCCAAACTCTCCAATCGTGCGTCTCATTTATTTTTCGAACTTTCCTTTAATTATTAATTCATCCAACGACAGCCGCCCTTTTGGATACTCCCGTTCTTGCAATTCTTCAGGCAGTTTCTCTTTTTCATCCTGGTAGCCAATTGCCACCAACGCTTCAA
>CALBTX010000009.1 GCA_937967685.1 uncultured Bacillaceae bacterium
CTGTTCACACATCCACTGAAACATCGACATCATAGGATCTTGCTCAGACATGAATTGAAGTAGCATTTGTTCTAGAGATACATTAGAATTCGGGTAAGCCATCGTTTTCGCTCCTTTGGGTTTGCTCGACACGTACATTTTCGGAGTTGACGATGGCTTTTTCCTTTATTCTCTTTTTGCGAACTTAATTATACTTGATCCGGGCGGAGTCTGTGTTAACTAAAAATGCATACCTGTTCAAAGACGAAATCATCAATAGGCAAAATGATCTGAACAAAAAATCAGAGCCGAGATACACGGAGGAAAGACGAATGACCGGTTCTTTGAGGCTTTTTTTGTACATTCATGCAAAAGGATCTAGGTGATCATCTTTCGGAGTATTACTTATCGTTTTGTATCCATTGGTATATAAGGAAAATTAGTACTTCACTTGGTTTAGCCTCACTAATACTGTTGAATGAACGAATGGTTATTTTGACTAAATTGTACAGTTCGATATGAAGGGAGAATGTCAATGTTAATATCGACTTTGTTGAGTTTGGGAAGTCTGCTACTTGGACTTATTGCATGGATTGTTCCGTTTTTAGCTATGAAACATGCCAGAAAGAGTGCAGTGAAAATTTGCTCTTTCGTTATTGTTAGTTTCAGTGCTTGTGTAGCATCACTGTGCTTGCAACTGTTCGAAATTAATCATAGAGTACAAATTCAAGATTGGTCGGCACTCATGGATACAATCGGCACGTTAATATGGGTTGCCGTAATGCTAGCTGTCATAACCTTTATACTTAATATAATGGTGTTAGTTATATGCTACGAAAAAGAAACAACAATTTGATAACCTGCTATATAAAATTCCTATTTCATGCTACAAAACAAGGAACAGAACTAACCCGTCCTGTTGCACATGACGAAGACGATGTACACTATATTATGTGCAATAAATACAGGCATTCAGATAGAGGAATTATGGCTGAATAGTGTATGTTAGGGTGTGCTGAACAAATCACTGCACAGTGATTGAACGCCTAGATTCTTGCAACATCCATTTGAAAAACAAAGAAAAAAGAAGGCGCAACTTGTGTCCCAGGTTCATGACCAGAAATTGCATAGCAATGACGGTCTCACCTGTCTGTTGAAGACGTGCTTGAATAAGCCCTAGACCGTAACCGCGCTTGCCTTCACCGAATTTTCCTTCGATAGCATTGCGTTCTGAAGCATCTTATTGGGCTAACTGTTTCTGTTGGGCTTGTTCGTGTTTTGGTGGTCTTCCAAGTCTGGGTCCGCTCAGCCGAATGTTTCGTTTTTTGCAGTATCGGAGGTTCTCGCGGTTGCGGTAGATCTTATCAGCCAAAACAGCTTCAGGGTAACAGCCATGTCGCTCGTAATAGGCTTCTACTGATTGCTGTAAGGTGCTCGCCTCATTGTAAGCATCCCACTGGAGGTCTTCGATCAGGGCATAGCCGTTCACGAGACTGACGGCCACTTTGGCACCGAATTCCACGTTGGCATTGGTTTTGCCACGAACAATAGGGCGGAAATGAGGTTGGGAAATGCTCACAATCCGGTCATCGATGCGCTTAGACTTTCTTTCATACATCTCTTTCTGTTGACGATACAATTCATGGATCACCAGAAGCTGTTTGTATTGTTGCTTGTTAAGCCGATCAAGGCTGCTTTGTTCCGCAAGTTTGGTCATGTGTATTAAATCTCGCTTCATGAACCGAAGTTGTTGACCGATGGCTTGACGGACTTTGCTTGCACCGGGGCGCTTTTTCTTGGCGACACTTAGATAAGCATGTCGTGCTTTCCAGCGATAGGTACGTGGTTTCCGTTTCTGGCTACGGAAGGGAGCATGCAATAGATCAATCATGCCTTCCAGCTTTTCCCGAGCTTCATTGAGTAAGGACAGGTCCGTTGGGTAGGCAATGTCCGCCGGTGCACAAGTGGCATCCAGTAACCATTTCCCTTTGTTGGGTGTTGATTCAGTTGATTCCCGGCTAGACTCGGTTTCGTCCGTAGCGTCTTGGGGTGGTTCACCATCATCGTGGCTTCCGTCATTGTGATCATCCTGTTGCTGTTCTTCCATGACGATCCATTCGTTGATCTGGTTGATGGCTTTTCTGTTCAATCTTTTGCGAAAATGCGACATGAGCGAGTGATGGAAGGGGGCTTCTTCCTGAAAAGCAGGAAGACCGATGAAGTAAATGAGATACGGGTTCTCCTTGATTTGCTCGACCGTTTCCCGGTCACTCGTACCTAAACGTTCTTCGGGAATGGCTGGCGATCTTAAGCACGGACTCTACGTTAACAGAAAAGGAAATCATCCAGACCTACGGTATACGTTGGGATATTGAAGTGTTTTTCAAATGTACCAAAAGCCTGTTGCGTCTTCAAAAAGATGTGCAAGGTCGTTATTACGATGCCATGGTCAGTCATACCACCATTGTTTTCACTCGCTATATCGTCCTCGCCTGGCAACACCGCTGTAGTTCAGATGACCGCACATTAGGAGGCCTTTTCTACGAATTATGCGATGAAATCCATGAACTGGACTGGGCGATTGCCCTGCAACAACTCATTGAATTGTTGATGGATGTGATGCACAAGACAAGTAAGAAGATCACAAATCTAATCAAGAGTCAACTACAACAATGGATCGATGGATTACCCTTGTACATCAAGGCTTATTTGCCGAATTTGACCTGAGAAAGTTGAGTTACTTATATTTATTATTTTGGCTCAAGTCACGTCTAATCTGTCTTTCAATATTTTGCCCCCGGCACTGATCATGCGAGATATGTTCAAGTTTAAATTCGGTACAGGGGTCATTATTACGGGAATATTGGCTTGTGTCAGTGCACCATGGGTTTTATTTACCAGCGAATGGTTTTTCACCTTTCAGAATGTGTATTCATCTTTCCTAGGCCCCATTCTGGGAATTATGTTGGCGGATTTTTGGATCTTCCGCAAAAGGCAATTAAAGCTCGCTCATTTTTATAAAGAAGACAGCAAGGCATTCCAGTTTTATAAAGGGGTGAGTCCGGCCGCTTATATCGCCATGTTTGTCGGCGCAGCGCTTGCTTTCTCGTTTCTGGATGTCGCTTGGTTAATCGGTTTACCGAGCGCCTTTATGATCTATTGTGTGCTCAAATGGATCGGCATGGAAAAGAAATACGAATTACAGGAAAAATCGTCTGCTCGGACAACGGATAGTTCCAATACGCTCAACATTGACTAAATCTTAAAAACGATTTGGGTGTCAAAGGCGTACATCTAATGCCATCAATTTCGGCTGTGATCCCAGGAATTCTTGAAAGGCACGCAAGGAACGGAGGATATCATCTGCTTCGATGCCATTTGTAATGAAGATCATTCGGGAGCGGCGGTCTTCGTCCGGCCAGTCTTGAAGATGAGCCGGCGGATGGATAATATGTTGGACGCCGTTGAGCACCACCGGTCCTTTTTCTCCCACATTAATCAGACCTTTGACACGAAGCACATCTTCACCTCTGGCATGCAACAACATGCTTAACCATAGTCCGAAAGCCGTCCAATCCAACGGTTGATCAAACATAAACGAAACCGTGCGAATGTTACGTGCTAATGAAATATTGGTATCTAAACAAGCATAAACAAGCCGAAATCGAATCAAATTATTCCGAGCAGTTTTTGGGTACGACGGTTGGCAGAGATTGGGAAATCCCATATGATGACAGCGGATCCGAAGGGGTGGAGCGTACCGTGACAAGTTAAACGACAAGTAAAACGGATTAAACGGATGCAACGGATGGCATACAAATTATTGAGCAAGATGGATCGGGGCAGCATTCATCATTCTTCATGTCCTTTGCGCTAATTCATATGCGGTGATGGCGACTTCAATGGGCAGACGGTTTTTCGGGGACGTGCAATCCATCTCTAACAACCCATTGATTTTTGATAAACGATGATATAAAGTTTGCCTGGCGATGTGCAATTCTTGAGCAGCGGCATGTTTTGAACAATTTTGCTGCAAGTATACTTTTAATGTGTGCAGCAATTCTCCATTCTTGTCTTGGTCATACCTGATCAGCGCGCCGATATAATCCTCAATAAAGGCCTGGATGACTTCCAGGTCTTCGATATTTAACAGCAGTCTGTAAATGCCAATATCTTGGTAGAACAGGCTGACATTCGTTAAGTTCAAGTCGATTAGATGCAAGACTTGTTGGGCTTCATTGTAACTGAGATGGGCATCGGTCAACATGGTATAGGGTCGGCCGACGCCAACATTCAGTTGATAGGAGTGATGCGAGTCCTTTTGCATGTTTTTTAAAGATTGGAAAATCTGCTGCAACCGTCCTTTTTGAGAAGCTTTCGTTTTTGTATCCACCGCCAAAATAATCAGTTGGTTTTCTTTGGTGGTGATCAATGGATAGAAGCCGAACTTTTCAAACAGATGACGCACCAAAAGGGAGGTTTGATAACGGGTCGACTCCCATTCATCTTCATCCAAGTGTCTCGTTTGGTCGTCTGTACGAATCATTTTGATAATGCAGACGTGGTACGGAGATTGTCTGATATGCCTGTACACTTGTCCCAATAAACTTGCCGCTTGATTTTCCGAGTGAATTCGGTGATGGATCAGGTCGTCGACCCAGACATGTTCGGCGTGAAGTTTACGTTCTTCTGTATACAGCCTGCGCAACAAATCTTGGGCGATGGCCAGTGCCGCCCGGTCGAGGACAAGAACATTAAACTCTTCTTGGACCCGCTCTTTAAACATCAGTACAAGAATGCCCCAAGTCTTTCCCATGCCCTCAACGGATTGAAAGAGCCGCTCCTGTTTGCTTTCCTGATCGGTCCAACGCAAGGTCGCGTTTTTTTTCTCTCTGTTTAATTGAGCATATTGAGCAAGTAACTGTTGTTTCACCTTTTCCTGATTTTCATTTTTCATTGGAGGGACAAACTGTGCTGTTCCTTGGACAGGGATATAGACAACTTGGGCTCCCGTACTCGTGTGTAACAGTTTTAAGATTTGGTGGGTCCCTTGTGCACCAAGGGTCAGTTTGTGAAATTCCCTGGATAGGCTGTCCAATTTTTGCAGCGTTTGATGGTGCCGGTTAATAATCAAGGAGTGCAAATCTTGGGTGATATCCACGAAGCGAACCACTTCGCGAAATACGATCAGCGGGAAGTGATGCTCATTGGCCATATCGATCATTTCCTCTTTGACCCCGTCAATGTAATCTCCTAATTCCAGACATAAACAGGATGCGCCGTGAGCAATCAGCTTTTTCAAATAATAAGTTTCAGAAAACTGTCCCTCTCGTAAGCCGACGCCTGTGGAAAGAATCATCTCTTGTCCATGAATGAGCGTATCAAAATGAGTCACTTCCAACACATGCACCCAGCGAATCGGTCTGTCCAAACCTTGTTTTCCGGCAACAACCTCCGCTTTATCAAAATGTGGTCTCTGTAAGACATCTTTGACGGTTAAAACATGATTCGATTGCATCTGATCAACTCCTTGTTTGTGTATGAGTTGCGTCAAGGTTTGTGTATGAGTTGCGTCAAGACTCATAAAGTTTAATCACTTTGTCAATTCGAATCCATGAAAAATATGACAAAACGTCTAATAAAATTGATCGGAATATTGTTTATACTTAAACTATATTGTATACTTCGGCGTGAAGATTGACAATTCGGATGCCATACTGACTGATGCATC
>CALBTX010000010.1 GCA_937967685.1 uncultured Bacillaceae bacterium
GAGGTCGAGTAAAATTGAAAAAACCCCTGCTGAACCTTCGGTTCAACAGGGGTTTGTCTGCCGTCAGAAGGCTCGCCGTCACGGCCAGCCTTAAGCAAAGAACAAAAGATAAATGAATCCGGCAGCCAAAAACACCAGGCTGACAACGACGAGTACTTTGCTTAACGTTTTCATTGCCATAAGCCTCCATCTACTGATAGGTGCAGCATCAGCAGGTTAATCAAGCTGGACGACTGTCACGCCGCTGCCACCTTCTCCTTCTCCTCCCAATCTCGTTTTCTTAATGCGTTTATGCCCCTTCAAATACTGCTGCACGCCTTTGCGCAGCTGGCCAGTGCCCTTGCCGTGAATGATGTAAATTTGTTCGTAACCGGCGAGCAGAGCTTTATCGATATACTGATCCAATTCGACGATCGCTTCATCAATCGTTTTCCCGCGCAAATCCAGTTCCATCTTGGTGTCGGCGGCATTGGCTTTAACGCTGATATGCCCCGATGGGGCAGTTGACTTGCCGGTATGTTGTCCTTTTTGGGATGGGGCGACTTTCTCCAGTTGATCTTTGTTGACCTTCATCTTCAAGAGACCTAGCTGAACCAAATATTCCGTCTCTGACGTTTGTTCAATAATGTGCCCTTTCTGGCCGAATGTATGGACGAACACTTCATCACCGGGGTGAAGGGGAACCCGTTTTTGTTTTCTGCTCCAGGACGTTTGCTGCTGCGGATGATCGTTTGCTTTGTCCTCCACTTGCTCCAGTTTCTTTTGGGCTTCAATGAGTAAGTGCTCTTTGACGGCCTGCCCGCTTTTTTGCCGGGCACGAAGCTCGGCTATAATCGCATCGGCCTCTTTTTTGCGCTTGGCCAAATATGCGCGTGCCTTCTCCTTCGCCTTATGCATGATGCGTTCCCGTTCTTCTTCAAGCTGTTCTTCTTTTTGCTGCAGTCTCTTTTGCAATTGTTCCATTTCTAAACGCAATCGTTCAGCTTGTTGCCTGTCCGCCTCCGAACGCTTTCTGTTTTCTTCCAAGGAGCTGATCATCGTTTCCACACGGGTGTTCTCCTGGCCGATTTGTGCCTGTGCCCGCTCGATAACGGACGCTTTTAAACCGAGACGTTGGGCAATGGATAAGGCATTGCTCCGTCCGGGCAGGCCGACCAGCAAACGATAGGTGGGACGCAGCGTGTCGATATCGAATTCCATGCTGGCGTTCATCACCTTGGGCTTCGTATAAGCGTACGCTTTTAATTCACTGTAATGTGTTGTGGCCAACACCCGGGCACCGCGTTGGCAGACTTCATCCAAAATGGCCATGGCTAGAGCCGCGCCTTCGGTTGGATCCGTGCCCGCACCGAGTTCATCTAAGAGCACCAAGCTGTTTTCATCCATGTTTTCCAGTATGCGGATGATGTTGGTCATATGTGAGGAAAACGTGCTTAAATTTTGCTCGATGCTCTGCTCATCCCCAATGTCAGCGTAGACTGAAGATACAACCGCTATTTCGGTGCCTTCCTCAGCGGGGACAAACAGGCCTGAACAGCTCATTAAAGTCAACAAGCCGATCGTCTTCAAAGTGACCGTTTTTCCGCCTGTATTGGGGCCCGTAATGATGAGGGAAGTATAGGCGTCACCCAGCTCGAAACTAACGGGAACGATTTTCTCCGGTTTAATCAGAGGATGTCTGGCTTGTTTCAAGCGAAAGTATTTTCGTTGATTGATCTTCGGCTGGACAGCCTTCAGTGCTTGGGCAAAGTAAGCTTTGGCAAAAATAAAATCCAATTCAGCCAAAGCCTGTATATTGCGGTTTAATGCCTCGCCTTCTTCAGCAACACTTGCCGTCAGGCGCGCTAAAATACGCTCAATTTCTTTTTCTTCTTTCAACTTGGTTTCCTGCAGCTCATTATTAATATCGATAACGGATTGTGGTTCAATAAATAACGTCGCTCCGGACGCCGATTGATCATGGACCAACCCCCTAAATTGCGGACGGTATTCCGCTTTCACCGGAAGGCAGTAACGTTCATTGCGAATGGTCACGATCGGCTCCTGAAGCATTTTTTGCACGGCAGGGGATTTTGTCAGCTGTTCCAGCTGGTCTTTGATCTTCCCTTCCGCATTTCTCATCTGCCCGCGGATACGGCGCAAAGCAGGGCTGGCCGTATCCAGCATACGGCCTTGCTCATCAAAACAAGCATTGATCTGGCGTTCAATATGTCTAAGCTCCGCAATATGCTCTACCCAGTGCTTGATAATCGGCCAGTCATGCTCTTCCAACAGCGCTTCCAAAAAAAGCTTTAATTTCCTTGCTCCGGAAATGGTCGAAGCGATATCCTGCAGCTCAGCCGGACTGAGTAGGCTCCCTACCGCAGACCGCTTCAAAGCAGGCCGGATATCCCGTATTCCCCCGAATGGAACCGTTTCTTTCAGTCGCAACACTTCGGTCCCTTCAAAAGTCGCTTGCTGCCTGAAGTGAACTTCCTCATATTTAAATGACGGTTTAAGCTGCTTCACTTTTTCTTTACCTAGTGAAGATGCAGCATGTTTGCTCAAACAGTCAATTACTGTCGGATATTCAAGCACTTGCAAAACTCGTTCCAACACGGTGAAATCCCCCTGTCATCCACCCCCATTATAGCACAAAGGAGGTGTAAAACTGAAAGCAGGCATCTCGTTTAGGGGAGTACTCCGTTCAGGGAAACACTCATGCAAGGGAGCACGCTTACGGGGGAGCACTTATGCGCCGAATTGCTCTTGGAAAGCATGCTCTAGTTTTTGCAAGATCGGCTTTGCTTGGTGGAGATCTTCTTCTGTCAAAGAGGCGTCCGCATCTTCGGGTTCGGCAAATTGGTTAAACGTCGCATTAGTCAGGGTGATGTCCGTGTCCTCCGCAATACCTTTTTGGTACTTGTGCCGGAGTAAAAACGGCCGGCCAAGTCTTATCGTTGAATCGGCATCGCCAAAAGTTCCTCTTTCCGCATAAGCCGGAATCCGTATAAATAAATAGCCGGGATGTGATGCCAATTTATAATCAAAGTAGCCGTGATCATAATCCCAGCCGCCTCCCAGCTCAAATCCTTGCGCTTCAAAAAACCGGCTGAATTCCTCATATTCTCCTTGCTTTCCTTCCAACATGGTTTGCTCAAATGCATACAATGGGCAATCCTCCTCTCTGCGATCGTTACGTTTACTTTTACCGAATGAAGGCCATTTCATGAGCGGAACCAATCCAAAAAAATAGTTACAGGATGAACCTGTAACTATTGTTTAGAAAGCGATGGTCGAGTAAAGCATGAGATGAGCCATCTGACGTTAGTCAGACAACAATTGCTTTGCTTTGGAGACCACATTTTCCACTGTGAAACCGTATGCTTCGACAACTTGATGCCCCGGTGCGCTGGCGCCGAATTTATCGATGCCCAATACGGCGCCTTCGCTGCCGATATAACGCTCCCAGCCGAAAGGTCTGGCCATTTCCACGGCCAAACGTTTTTTCAGCTGCGGAGGCAACACCGCATCTTTATACGCTTGATCCTGATTTTCAAACAATTCCCAGCTGGGCATACTGACAACGCGCACAGGAATTCCTTCATCTGCAAGTTTCTCTTGCGCTTGGAGCACAAGACTCACTTCAGAACCGCTGGCCAGGAGAATGAGTTTCGCTTCCCCCTGATCGGCATCAGCGAGTACGTACGCCCCTCTACTCAACCGGTCGAAACTGTTTTCGGTTTCCTTGAGTACGGGCAGTTTTTGACGGGTGAGAACCAAAGCTGTCGGGCCTCCGGTGTTAGAGAGCGCATACTGCCAGGCAGCAACTGTTTCATTGGCATCGGCGGGACGCAATACGGTCAACCCGGGAAGCGCTCTTAAGGAAGGAAGCTGTTCGACGGGCTCGTGCGTCGGTCCATCTTCCCCGACGGCAATGCTGTCATGCGTAAAAACATAAGTGACCGGCAGATTTTGCAGGGCTGCCAGGCGAATGGCCGGCCGCAAATAGTCGGAGAAGACAAAAAATGTACCTCCATATATCCGCAGACCCCCGTGCAGGGCAATCCCGTTCATCGCCGCACCCATGGCGTGTTCACGCACGCCGAACCATATGTTGCGTCCGCCGTAATCGTCAGCTTGGAATCTGCCGCCGTCTTCAATCAGCGTATTGTTGGATGAAGCGAGATCAGCGGAACCGCCCCAAAAATTGGGGATTTGCCTGGAAATATGCTGAATCGCTTTTCCTGACGCGGCACGGGTGGCCAGTTGCTCTCCCGCCTGGAATGCAGGAAGATCATCCGCCCAATCATCCGGCAGCTCCCCTTTGACACAGGCGAGAAACTCCGAAGCCAAACGGGGATATTTTTCTTTGTATGCAGCAAAAAGCCGCTTCCATTCTTCTTCGTTTTTCTGCCCCTCTTTCTTTAATTCAGCAAAATGCGCCCGCACTTCTTCAGGCACATGGAAGTCTTCAGCAAACGTCCATTTGTAATGTTCTTTCGTTAACTTGACTTCTTCTTTTCCTAACGGTGAACCGTGTGCAGCGTTTGTGCCCCCCTGATTGGGACTGCCGTATCCGATAATCGTTTTCACTTCAATCAATGTCGGCTGGGCGGTATTTTTTTGGGCCCGGCGAATCGCCTGTTCAATCTCAGAAGTGTCGTTGCCGTCTTCAACGCGAAGATATTCCCAGCCGGATGCTTCAAATCTTTGCTGAATATTCTCACTGAAGGCATAACGCAAATCTCCGTCCAGGGAGATATCGTTTGAATCGTACAAAACAATCAGCCGTCCCAAACCTAAGTGTCCGGCCAACGAAGCCGCTTCATAAGCAATGCCTTCCATTAAATCCCCATCGCCGCAAAGGACATACGTATAATGGTCGACAATGGGATACTCTTCTCGATTATATCGAGCAGCCAAATGTCTTTCAGCCATGGCCATACCAACGGCGTTAGCAATGCCCTGCCCCAATGGACCTGTCGTCGCTTCGACTCCCTCGGTATGGCCGAACTCAGGATGTCCTGGCGTTTTGCTTCCCCATTGCCTAAACCTCTTTAAATCATCCAAAGAAAGATCATATCCGCTTAAATGCAATAAGCTGTACAGCAACATCGAGCCATGACCGGCGGACAACACAAAGCGATCGCGGTTGAACCAGCGTGCATTGGCCGGATTGTGTTTCAAACATTTGCTCCAAAGCGTGTAAGCCATCGGTGCTGCGCCCATCGGCAATCCGGGATGCCCCGAGTTGGCCTTCTCCACGGCATCGATGGATAAAGTTCTAATCGTGGTTATCGCCAGATCTTCAATCGATTGATCGGTCATACCCTTTCCTCCTCGCAATCATGACTATTTCCAGATTCCTTATACTCAGCCATTATCTCATGTCTTCAATTTGAAAAGCAACGCAGGCCATAGCTCACACCATGAGACAAGATGGCCATGCCGCCCAATATGGCTGATGCCGCCCAAATTCAAGCCTCCTGGTTGTTTACCCAAACATGTCAGGCAAATCTCTCATACGTTAGTAATGACATGAAACCAGCTTTCATGTTCATTTTGACAAAAGGAGTGACTGACATATGTCTCATAGCGGCTACCCTGCTGCTGGATATGGCCAAGGTTGCGGTCCGCGACACGGTAGTTTCTCGTTGGTTGTCGTTCTGTTCATCTTGCTGATCATCGTTGGCTGCGGTTGTTTCTTAGGACCGTCGACAAAATGCTAGTCAGACACATTTTATAGTGAGAGGGATGCAAAAGAACGGTTGCACACATGAGGGGAGATTCACTTAAGCCATGACTGTTCGGATTCAATCAGAGGCTCAGGACAGCTGTGAAAAAGACGACAGACAAGACGTGTATTCGTCGTGGCGAAGGCTGGTCAAAGGATGTGCTTGATTGAGCACATCCTTTTTAGACAATTTCCATGGAAATAATACGCTAAATTATGACACGATTCCCTAGCATGGCCTTGATCAGTCCTTTGCTTTGGTGGCAAAACGTTCGGCCAAAGCGGCCAATGTGCGCACCATGACACCGGTTCCTCCTTTTGGCGTGAGCATATCGCCTTTATCTGTCCAAGCCGTACCGGCAATATCCAGGTGGACCCACGGCGTTTCTTCAGCAAATTCTCCAATAAACAAGCCAGCCGTTATACTTCCGGCCAATCTTCCCGGAGCGTTGTTTAAATCGGCCACATCACTTGATCTGACGAGTTTTTTATACGGATCAAAGTCCGGCAGCCTCCATATATATTCCCCCGCTTGATGACCGCATTCCAATACATCGATAAAAAAATCTTCGTCATTGGTCACCGCGCCTGTCGTGCAGTCCCCGAGTGCGATTAAAACGGCGCCGGTCAGCGTGGCCACATCAACCAAATAATCGGCCCCCAACTGTTTCGCATATGTGATGGCATCTGCCAAAACCAACCTTCCTTCGGCATCTGTATTAAGCACTTCGATTGTTTTGCCGCTCAACGACGTAATGACATCCCCGGGCTTCAAAGCCTTTCCGCCAGGCATGTTTTCAGTGGCCGGAATGACGGCTAAAACGTTGCATGGCGGCTGCAAGTGACCGATTGCGTCCATTGTTCCCAGAACCGCCGCCGCTCCTCCCAGATCCATTTTCATCTCATGCATTTTTTGAGCGGGCTTTAAAGAGATGCCTCCTGTATCAAAGGTGATTCCTTTGCCAACCAAACCGAGTACGTTCTCCCAGCGCTCTCGTCCCTGATATTTTAAAACGATCATTTTAGGCGGCTCAGCCGATCCTTGAGCGACAGCGAGCAAGGCACCCATCGCTTTTTCCTCCAGATCTTCCCGTTCCAGAACGTCATACTCAAAACCGTGTCGCAAAGCGAGTTCAACCGCTTTTTCCGCCAATTGTTGCGGCGTTAATTTGTTTCCGGGTGTGTTCACTAAATCGCGGGCGAAACTCGTTCCTTCGCCGTATACTTTGCCTTTCTGCAACGCGGTCTCAACCGTGTTGTCCGCTCGCGTTTGATAAACGGAGACACTGTCCGGCACTTTTTGATCTTCCTTCTCCGTTTTGTAACCGGCAAAGGAATACGATGCCAAAACGGCTGCTTCCGCAAGGGCATGGGCGATCCAAGCAGAATCATCATCATGCACACAAAAACTGTCCAGACAAAACGTCATCTTGCTCGCTTTGTCTTCCATTCCCCGGCGAATCGCCCGACCAAAAGTTTGCCGCGCTGTTTCGAAGTTGAATTCTTTTTTCTTCCCTAAACCGATGCAAACCACTTTTTTGCTTGGGATTTTGCCGAACGTATGTACACTTGCGATTTGTTCCGCATCGGCACTTAGCGTTCCCTCGTCAATCAGTACAGACAGCTGTCCGTTCATCTTCTCGTTCAATTCCGAAAAACAACCGCCAGGTCTTTTGTCTTCTTGGAAGAAGCCGAAAACGAACAAATCGGCTTTGACTTCCGTTGCCTGCTTTTTCTCGACAAATAGATGCATATAACCCCTCCATCTTTTGGCCCGTCAAAGTTTAAATAGCACTTGCCCAAATCACGGCGTTGTTCTCATTATAATCAAAAGCGGAGTCAAATCCCATATAAAACCCGTCGTTTTAACAATTTGTTTTACGGTATAATAATAAACAGAATCCACGTACAGCGGAAGTGAGGTCGGACGATGGAGTCATACATAAACATCCCCCTGTTGACGGCTCTAGCGGCTATCGGTTTAGCGCAATTGATCAAAATACCACTCTATTATATTCCGAACAAAAGTTGGAATTGGAGCCTGATGTTCAGTACCGGAGGAATGCCCAGTTCCCATTCAGCGGCGATGACGGCACTGGCAACGTCGATCGGTCTTGAATACGGACTTCATTCTCCCTTATTTGCCATTGCAGTCGTTTTCGGCATGATCGTCATGTTCGATGCTGCGGGTGTCAGAAGGCATGCTGGCGAGCAAGCCGTCGTTTTAAACCGGCTGGTCGAGGACGTGAACTTGTTGGTTAAGGAAATGAAAAATTGGAAGGGACAGACCGAACAAGGCAAACGAAACAAATTAAAGGAATTGCTCGGCCATCAGCCCATCGAAGTAATGGTCGGGGCGGTGTTTGGCATTGTTTTCGCTTTTGTGGTTCATTATGTGCTTGACGTTCTGGAGGTTTTGTAACCGTTTCGGTCACAATAGAAAAGACGGGGATGATCACCCCGTCACACATCTCCTGTATCATCTGCGGATAAAACTGGGACCGCATTCATATCAAACTCTAAATTGTTCAATTGATCTAATAGGGCTTCGCTGACGTGACCGTCTCCTTCCTGAATGACATACACCCCTACATTTTGTTTGCCCCAAAACCGATAGACATCGTCCACCGTTTCGAAATAGAGATCGATATGGTTGCCTTTCACCGCTCCCCCGATATCTGCGACGACGCCATATCCGTAGCCCGGAATATATAAAATCGTACCCAGCGGGAACACCTCAGGGTCTGCAGCCACCGTTGAAAACAGGTCACGTCTGACAGTCACGCCAGAATAGGTCAGGCCGTACTGAGGATGATCCGGGGTTTTTCCGGTCGATTCATACCCAGCTGTATAACCTGTCGCCAAAACATCTTTTATCGGATATGCACTAAAGTCGGTTTGGGATTCAATTGTTTCCAAATCCCAGGCAATGTCGAGCTTTTCAGCGGACTTTTTTTGCATGGCATTGAGCATTGCTTCTTTAAATGATGGGTCCTTTTTCTCCTTGTCATGCTTCTCTTTTTGCTTCAATTCTTCAGATTCCACTTTTTTGGAGACGAGTGAATGCTGCTCTACATAACCTGCCATCCACAGTGCAGAGATAATGATACTTGCCAAAAACAGCGTGACAAGTAACATTTTTTCTCCTATCTCTCGATGAGGAAACAATAAAAATCCCTCCTATCTACAGACTATTTTTGTCCATAAACAGGAAGGATTATACATGACGTGCGGCACCTAGAACATACGGTAACCCCGGGCCCTTAAGATGCGTATCGTCACACCGCTTAAAATGGCTCCAAGCAAACCGGCTGTAAGAATGACATAATCAACGAACAACAGTCCCCCTAATCGTTCCCCAAAACGCGCGAAACTTTGAGCCGGTTCGCTAAAATATTTGCCAAACGGCACATCTGACACAATGGTGAAGACAACGACGGGATAAATGATGAGCCCGGGTAACCATGTGGTTTTCAACAACATGTTTAGGAGAAAGCCAATGCCGAAAAAAAGAATGAGGAACAACAAAACAGAAATGACCAATTGGATGACACCCACACCGTACACCCCCTGTATACATCCCCGGGCTTAAGCTTCGAGGAGGTTCATCACTCCCGTCAATCCACCATGGTTAGAAACGTCCTTTTTTCAAGACGAGAGACAATCCGCCAATGATGAACAGATAACGCATATCGATCAATTTTTTCATCCAGGATGCACTGAGCCCCATGATTTTTCGATTACCAATAATACCGATCGCTTCCCCTCTGCCTAAGGAAGCAACCGTTCCTTTGATTTCCGGTTTGAAGGCTTTTAATGATCCACCCCGAACAAGCGAAACAATGTTTTGAGCAACATGGTAGCCGTGTTGCGTCGCCATTTGAGCTGTCGGCGGATAGGGGCGATCTTGCTCTTCGTTAATGATCAGCGCACAATCGCCGACAATAAATACGTCTTCATAACCGGGAGCACGCAAATATTCGTCAACTTTAATTCTACCGCGCATCGTTTCAAATCCGGATCGTTCCAAAACCGAGTTGCCCCGCACGCCGCCCGTCCATACGACCGTGGCCGATTGAATCTTTTCACCACCCAAAACAACACCGTCCTCAGTACATTCTTCTATCGGGGTGGCAATTTTGAACTCAACACCTTTTTTCCGCAGCACTTCCATGGCGTATTCCACCAGAGCGGGATCAAACCCGGGCAAAGCGGTGGGGGCTGCTTCAACATTGATAATTCTGACTAAACTCGGATCAACGTCAAATTCCCGGCATAACTGCGGCACCCGATCGGCTAGTTCGCCAACAAATTCTATCCCCGTAAAACCAGCACCGCCAACGACAAAACATAAATAATCCAGTCGGTCGGGTTCATTCTTAAACCTGGCAAATTGATACTCAATATGTTCCCGAATTTCCCGTACTGAATCAATGCTGCGTATGCTGAAAGCATGTTCTTTTAAACCGGGGATGCCAAAAGTCTCGGGTTCACTGCCCAACCCAACGACAAGATAATCATAGTCCAGTTCTTGATTTTCCAAAATCACTTTCTTGTCTTCCGTCTTGATTTCCTGAACGACGTCTTGAATGAAGTTGATTCTGTTCTTATCAATGAGCTCCTCGATATCCACCCGGGCTTGATCATGGTGCATCGTTCCGGCAGCCGGCTGATGAAGTTCGGTCGTAATGTAGTGATAATCATGCTTATTCACTAATGTGACATCTGCTTCATTGTAATGCAGGGCTTTCTGCAAGCGAATACTCGTGACAATTCCCCCATAACCAGCTCCCAAGATCACAATTTTTGGTGTACTCATTCGATCACATCCATTTCCCAATATTTCGCGCCGTGGCATAAATCGTCTATAAGCTTAAAATTCCCAACGAAAGGAATTCAATAGCCGGCAAAAAATCCAAATTTTGCTTTCTTCAATCGTTCTCTGACATTGAAACCATTGGAATCAGACAGCCATTGAGACGCACCATTCGCCTCTTAAACTGAAAGTGTGACTAAAGATTGCTCACTATTTCACGTACTTGGAGAAAATAAAAAATGATCCTTTTTGTAAGATATTGTTGTCTGATTCACTCTTCTATGAATCGGAAAATATGTCGAAAATAAGAAACCATCTATATAATAGAGTGACTGGACATTTTTTTCAAGGGGTAAAATGATCGTTCCCTACAAAATGATCAATCGCCGAACGCTCCCTTTCTTTCCAGTAAATGAAAGTTTATAATATGAATTAGTGTCAAAGATCATATAAAGTCATACTGAGGGGGCGACAAGATGGATTTAAAAAGAGATGAAAAAATATACGATATTACGATTATTGGCGGGGGACCGACCGGATTATTTGCAGCCTTCTACGCCGGTATGAGGCAAGCCAGTTGTAAAATTATTGAAAGCATGCCCCAGTTGGGAGGACAATTGTCGGCGCTTTACCCGGAGAAATACATTTATGATGTGGCCGGGTTCCCCAAAATTAAAGCTCAAACTTTGATCGATGAATTGAAAAAACAAGCTTTCCAGTTTGATACCGAGGTTGCCCTGGAAGAAACGGTGGAGCGCGTCGAGAAAAAAGACAACAATATATTTGAAATCAGCACGTCCAAAGGCATTCATTTTTCCAAATCTATTATTATTACAGCAGGTGTCGGCGCTTTCCGGCCCCGAAAATTGGAAAACGAAGGGGCGGAAAAATTCGAAGCGGTTAATTTACATTATTTTGTCGATGACTTGCAAGCTTTCGCCGGACAAAAAGTGCTCGTTTGCGGAGGGGGAGATTCTGCCGTCGATTGGGCCTTAATGCTTGAACCTATTGCCGAAAAGGTCACCTTAATCCACCGCAGGGATAAATTCCGCGCCCACGAACACAGCATTAATAACTTGATGAACTCTAATGTGGATATCAGAACACCGGTACAGATCGAAAAGCTCATTGGTGAAGAGCGCATTGAAAAAGTCGTCCTGAAGCATGTCCAAACAAAAGAAACGCTGGATTCCATTGACGTCGATGCCGTCATTGTCAACTTTGGTTTTGTTTCTTCCTTGGGGCCGATTAAAGATTGGGGTCTGAAAATTGATAAGGGGTCTATCGTGGTCAATTCTCGCATGGAAACAAGTGTCCCAGGCATTTATGCAGCGGGTGATATTACAACGTATCCAGGTAAAATCAAACTGATTGCCGTCGGTTTTGGTGAGGCTCCGACCGCCGTCAACAATGCTAAATCGTATATCGACCCTAAGGCGAGAGTACAACCGGGACACAGCTCCAGCATGAATATGTAGACTTGGTGCAATGAGGTCAATTCAATGGTCAATTGCAACGGCGAAAAAATTAAGTGCCGTATGCTAAAGGCAGTTCACGAACATAAGGCTTGCGCTGCATCGCTTGCTTGGCGTTCATGCGAGGCGTCGGCAGAACGTATTCGTATTTTATTCGATTTAACTGGTTGTGCAATCGGTCAATTTCTTGACTGATTCGCAATACTTCCATATCGTTTAAACCTTTCACTTCTGCCACGCTGACCATTTCTTTTTTTAAAAACTGGATACGAGCCAGTATGTCCTGTTCCACTTTTTGAACCTTCTTCCTGTAGAATGATTGACTCACAAAGCTCATTCTACAGGAATTTTATCTTCTTGGCAAAGAAAAAAAGACACTACTTTTAGATGTTTTTGTCAAAAGGTGTCGCACAACATAAAGTAATTATTTTCGTAATATTTAGTTAAATTACAGGCAATAAAAATGGTCGGGATGGCCGGATTTGAACCGACGACCTCTTGACCCCCAGTCAAG
>CALBTX010000011.1 GCA_937967685.1 uncultured Bacillaceae bacterium
TGTTCATATCTTCTTGTTCATATCTTTATGTTCATATCTTGTGAGCTACATCAAACGATATTCATAAGATTGTCATTAAAACTAAAAAAAGACCGTTGATCAAATTCAACAGCCTCTCCGGATTTTAGGAACATTTATTGAGCTTTTCAATTTTTAGCTACTTCTTAATAAGCTACTTCTTAACAACGCTTTTCATATCTTGTTCGGCACTTTTGGAGTCGTCAAACTTAGTTTGGGTGTCGTCCTGTTGTTGGCAACGATGACAGATGCCATGAAAAATGAGCCTGTGATCTAAAATTTTAAACCGAAACTCTTCTTCTACTTTCTGCTCCACATTCTCCAGCAAATCCTCCATCATCTCATCGACTGCGCCGCAATGAACGCAAACCAAATGGTGGTGATGCCGTTCGGCACCTTCAGCGCCGAATTCATAGCGGGCCACACCATCACCAAAATTCAGTTTATGAATGACTTTCAAGTCGCTTAACAGTTCCAACGTACGATAGACGGTGGCCAAGCCGATTTCGGGAGATTTTTCTTTTACCAACAAGTAAACATCTTCTGCACTGAGATGATCTTCTTCATGTTCCAACAAAACGCGCACGGTGGCTTCTCGTTGCGGGGTAAGCTTATATTTATGGGCGTGTAACTGCTGCTTAATCTTATGAATACGGTCTTCCACGAATTACCCCTCCATCAACTCTACTCATGTTCCTTATTATAGAAGAGAGGGATTTCATTCGTCAAATAATCGGCTCGTCAGGACACCCATTTCATGAACATCGGAGACAAATACGTTTGAAACCCGGCAATGAAAGCCAAGGCGAAAACGACGACGACCATCGCCGCAATATATTTGGAAAGGCTGAGCCTTTGATACGCTCTTTGGGAGCCGAACAAATGGCCGATCAGTTTTAATGAAAAAGAGATGCTTAAAACACCCATCATCAATATGAGAGGAACAACAAACAAATTTTGGGGAATGACGGAAACGAGCGCAAGCAAAAATCCGTGCCAGCTCATCTGATGCACGAGAAAGCCGACCGAAAAACCGATAAAAACCCCTTTGAGAAAGAGCATGACCAAAATGACCGGCAAACCGATGATGGATAATCCCAATACCCAGATAAAGCCGATGAATTTGACGTAATGGAAAAAATTGTCATAAAACGCATAGCCCGGGTCAACGAAATGCTCTTTGTGCATTTCATTCAGGAACTGTTCAAAATAATAGAACAAGTCATTTTGCTGATCGTATCCCAAACTTTGAATCGTCAACGTACCGAAAATGACGCCCATTATGAACAGTACGAACGTAAATAAGTATAAAGAGGCGTGTGCTTCAATATGTCCATTTAAAACTTGTCCCATTTTTTGTTTCATGACGACCGTTCCTCCCGACATCCATTTACTGTACCTTATGCCGGACAAGTCATGAATATGTCACCTTCCCGTATTTTCCTGCCCCACCCGCTTGCAAACATGTTTTGCCTGCT
This sequence comes from uncultured Bacillaceae bacterium, assembly GCA_937967685.1. Lineage (GTDB taxonomy): Bacteria > Bacillota > Bacilli > Caldalkalibacillales > Caldalkalibacillaceae > CALBTX01. Next base: position 1,497 of record CALBTX010000011.1, read on the forward strand.
CGGGCGTTGAGAATCGTCCGAGCGATGGCCGGTTTCACCCATTTTTCCAGTTCCTGTTTGCTGGCAAAATGAAGCACATTCATTTCCGAACCGAAGGCATGAATTAATTGCTGCAACGTTTTCGGACCGAGTCCGGGAATGAACTCAAGCGGCACCTGATGCACGTATGGCGGTCGGTCGGGATGGGTATAGGGAACCCCCTTCTTGTTCCCGGTTGAGGAAGGATATAGATCGGCTTGTTTTTCTTTTAAAGTTTCCAAACGGGAGACCACTTCCCGATGGTATTTGCCCAGCCTCGGATCCAAGCCGTAATTGGCCGCAATCCGCTGCCTTGCGCCCCTTTGCAGTGCCTTGTCTAGGTGGACAAAGTCGGGAACGTCGACAACGAGCTGTTGATATTCGCGGCCGATTTTGGAAAGAGAATGAGCGTCCGAATTGGTCAAAAATGTAAAGGCATGCAGCTCCGGAAGCTGATCGGCCATGTGCGTATCTGAACTGAGTCCCAATTCGACGGCATCGACTTGCTCGGGATTGAAGATTTCTTCCAGCGAACGGACGACACCCCTGCCGTACAAACTTTTATACGGGGTAAAAATATGGGCGGGAACAAACAATCCGCCCAGACGCTTGACTTCCTGTTGGAGATGCCTGGCCTGTACATAACTGCGCTGTGAACTTAAGGCGATATTTTTTTGGTGACGACGCATCCAGGTGCTGAAGTAGGCCATTTCCTCCAAAGTCGGAAAATAGCACAGGACGTGAACGGGGCCTTGACAGTTCTCGTCATAGAGTTCCATTTCCGTGCCCAAAATAAGCGTTGTTTTGTTGTACCTGACGCCGCCTCCCGGCAGCTCCTCCCCTTTTCCCTCACGGATTAACTCCTGCAGTTCTTCCTGGACCTCGGGCACGTGGGCATCGATCACGCCGACCATATCCAGCCCCTTTCTCTTGGAGGCTTCCTCCAAAATACGAGTGAGGGTCAAATGTTGAGAAGCGGTGATTTTCACCGGGCGGTTCGTTTTCGTCCGGCCGATATGAATATGCAAATCAACAAAGGCGAAGGTGGTCATGATTTGCCACCCATAGTCTGACTGACATCGGTGCTATCCATCAGCTTGTCATTGTTTTTCAACAGCTTGTTTTGCCAATAGAGCAGGGCAAACACCGTTTTGGCATCATGAATTTGTTCCTTGGCCAACATGTCTAATCCTTCCTCTAACGAAATCGCCTTCTTTTGCACGAATTCATCGGGATCCGGCCGAAACGCGCCTGACTGCAAATCTGTCGCTTCATAAATATAGATGATTTCATCGGCAAACCCCGGAGAAGTGTAAAAAGATGTCACATAGCGCAAATGTTCCGTCCGGTAGCCTGTTTCTTCTTCCAGTTCTCGCAAAGCACACGATTCCGGTTTTTCCTCCCGTTCCAGTTTCCCGGCGGGAATTTCGTAAATTTCTTTTTCCAGCGGCTTGCGAAATTGACGGACGACAACTAACTTGCCCTCCTGTGTAAAAGGCATGATCGCTACCGCACCGGGATGTTTGACCAATTCACGCGTGCTGGTGGCTCCGTTAGGCAATTCAACTTCATCAACTTGCACAGAAAAAACCCGTCCTTGAAAAATATGTTCTGTTTTACGCGTTTTTTCATAAAAGCTGTCCATGGACATTCATCCGCCCCTCCATTTTTTCTTCACCTCATGATAACATATCAGCCAAACCTTTGTTCAACAGCGCCATCCTCCCTGAAACGAATGAATGTCCCACTTATCAACGAATGAAAGTCCCTGTCTATGTTTGATGCATGTCAATTATGTCTGACCGCGTGAACAACCTTTTAAGTTTGCTGCAAATAATAATAAACGGCAGCTGCCACCGCATAAAAAAAGTAAGGTTCATCCTCATAAGTCCGACCCATCGTCTGTATTCGAACTCCGTAATCCGCCAACGCCTCCTCCAGATCGTTTTTTACAGCGGCAATATCAACCGCGTGCAGATCGTGTCGAGTGCGCAAAACGTCCATGTCCCGGCTTAAACGCTCATCTCGGTCGGTCGTTTGTTCCAGGTGCAGCGGATAAGGAACGTGCGCCCTGACCAAAGTATGTTCTGCCAAAGGTTCGAGCGTATGGTGACTGAGCCCCTGATGACGCTCGCGCCGGTCGGCGAATTGAATGCGGGGAATGACCACCGCCTCTCCGCCGCACGTATGAACAGCATGGACCCAGTGGGCGAGCTGCATCCCGCTGAAACCGCGCTTCGTCGCCGTACCGGTCACGCCCGGCCCTTGGGTGATGAGAATATGATCCGCTTCCTCCACTTTGACAGCCGCTTCCAAAGCCGTATAAATATTGATCGTCTCCAGATCTCCGCCAAGTGCTTGGCCATACGTTATCGTGCGCACATTCATCTTTTGTTTCAGCCGCCGGACATGATCGCTGAAAGCAAGATGCAAACAAGCCTGATCATCCATGATGTAGACGAGCTTTGATGGCCGTTGCCATTTGTGCAGCAAACTGGCCGCCACAGGCAACATGCTGTGCAATTCACCGACAAGAACTTTCTTTCCTTCTAAAGAAAAAGGAGTCCGAAAAAACGCATGCTGCCTGCTTTCCGGAGCTTCCACGGCAAGAACCGGTGTTTGCTGCGGACTGTATCTCATCTTCATCAGATGACCCTTTCGCTCCATTAGATGGCCCTTTCGCTTCATCAGATAACCCTTTGGCGCTGAAAATCCCTCTGAAGCGTCTTCTCCCTCATCACTTCCATGATGATTCGATGGTGCCGTTGAATGACTTGTCGGCGATAACCGGCCCGTGACAAAACCGTATCCTCCCGTGCCCAAACCGAGATCGACGGCGGACGTATTGACCTGCACCCAGTCCCCCACTTGACAACGGTCATTTCCTTCGATGTAATGCATGACCTTCATCGTTTCATTCCTTTGGCGGATAAAGACATTGAAAACCTGCCTTTCTCCACCATCTTCCACCATTTCGATCACTTTTCCCCATACGCCTAGCACGACGATTCCCCCTCTTTCCGTCATTCCCCTTCTTTCGTCTATGTACAGTCTATGACGGGTTACGCGAAATCAGTCATGAAAAATAGACAACCTGATCATAACGATTCCAACCGAATGACAATAAAATAATAGGGACCGTGCAGGAAAGAAAAACGATTGCCGACGCGATCGTCAAAAATGAGGAGGAACGTCATGAAATTGGCCTACATCTCTTCGGAAAAAATGCCTGTACCTGCAGTGAAAGGAGGGGCGATTCAAATACTGATCGATGGGGTTTCTCCCTTCCTTAGTAAAAAGCATCAATTAACGATTTTCAGTGTGGCCGATCCCAGTTTGCCCAAACGGGAAAAAAGAAACGGCGTGCACTATATCCGCATTCCCCGGAAAAATTACGCCCAAGGGGTGGCCAAAGAATTAAAAAAACACCGCTTTGATGTCATTCATGTCTTCAACCGTCCGAAAAACATTCCTCTGTATAAAAAATCCGCTCCGCAAAGCCGCTTTGTAATCAGCCTGCACAACGAGATGTTTTCTGAGCATAAGATATCCAAAAAAAGAGGCCGCCGGGCGATCCGCTCCGTAAGGAAAATTATGACGGTCAGTGATTACATCGGTCAGACGGTCAGCACGCGTTTCCCCGAAGCCAAACCGAAGCTCCAAACCGTCTATTCCGGTGTGGACTTACAGACATACCGTCCCGTTTGGTCCAAAAAAGCGAAAGCAACCCGCAGGAAATTGCGCAAAAAGTATGGCGTTCGAGGCAAAAAAGTCATTCTCTTTGTGGGGCGTCTAAGCAAAACCAAAGGGGCCCACGTGCTGATTAAAGCGATGAAACACGTGATCAAAAAGCATAAGCGTGCTGTTTTGATCATTGTCGGCAGCAAATGGTTCAGCGATAACCGCAAAGACGCTTACATTCGTTCTCTGTACAGGTTGGCTCAGCCGCTGAAAGATCACGTCATATTCACTGAATATGTCCCCGCCGACAAAATGGCCGATTTTTACTTGATCGGCGATATTTTCGTCTGTCCTTCACAATGGCAGGAGCCGCTGGCCCGGGTGCATTACGAAGCCATGGCCGCCGGCTTGCCAGTGATCACCACGAAACGAGGCGGGAACCCGGAAATTATTGTGCATAACGAAAACGGAATAGTGATCAGCAACTATAAACGTCCGCGAGCATTTGCCAGAACAATCAACCGTTTCCTATCCAACCCTGATCTTGCTTCAAAGATGGCCAGAAAAGGCCGCAAAATCGTTGAAAGCCATTTTGATTTTCAACACGTTGCCAAACGCTTGGAAAATGTCTACTTGAGCGTATCCAAAAAGAAATAAACAGTCGGATGCTTTGGCGACAATAGTCATTAAAACTTGCCCGTATCATCTTTGAATGATACGGGATTTATTTTTTAATGGATATGCAACTTGTTATTCATGTGCACGGGCATACAGCTTGTTATTTCATGTGCACTTTATGGTTCCCAGACTGCCTCCACTTCTTTGGCCACCCTCTTCCATTGGAATTGTTTGAGGGCTAAATGACGTCCATTTTTACCCATTTCTCGCCGCAATTTCTTATTAGAAAGCAATTTAGTGATCGGCTTGACAAACGCTTTTGGATCCTCTGGACGATCGACAACCAAGCCGTTCTTATTTTTAACCAGATATTCCTGTGCCCCTACACTGAAAAGGCTTCTCGCTGGCTCCCGATGCAGAAGCTTCAAGCTTCTCGGACCTTTGTCCGTGTCGATTTTCCAAATCGCTCCGCCTTTATCCGGTTTGGACGTAATCAATTTGCGGTCATATACCTTCATGGCATATTTTTTGCTGACTGCCTGAGCCAGTTTTTCGATCGCAGGTGGGATATACGTGTCTACATTTGTTTTGGAACTTGATGCCGGCGTATCCCCATCCCAGGGTTGAATGAGCTGCTTTGACA
>CALBTX010000012.1 GCA_937967685.1 uncultured Bacillaceae bacterium
ATTACCGGATTCAGAGGGCAACATCTTTCACATGTTGAGAGACGTTTTCAGCTATTTATTGACAATTTGATCATAAGTATTCACGGTCAATACATAATAGCCGGCATATATGACGACAAAGGATGCCATTGCCGTAAGAATGGGCACCATCAGACTGGCTCCTATTAAACTGGATATGAAATTGCTGATAAAATTTAATAAAACACTGCTGTGTATGATCCCCACGATTAAAGGCAAGCCAAAGACAAATAGTGTCTGCTTTTTGATCGATTTTCGAATATCCTTTTTGCTCACACCGATCTTTCTTAAAATTTCATAATTTCCTTTCGCCTCGTTTGCTTCTGTTAATTGCTTGAAATAAATAATACTCCCTGTTGCCGCTAAAAATACTAATCCTAAAAATCCATATATAAAAAGGGTGAGTGCATTTCCTTCTTTTCCTTCCTTATATTCCATATAAAAAGTTGAGTGTGCCTGGAAATCTCCCTCAATAAGTTTATTGACTTCTTTAGACGTTGCTTCTGCATTGATTTCATCGGCGACTTCATACACTTTATAGGTTGATATATGTTTCTCTTTGGCAAGTTCAGCAAACATTTCATCGCTGACAACGACATAAAAATCGGGATAATCGAAAGGCAAAACACTGCCTTCAACGAGCGTTTGAATGATGAGCTTGCGGTTTTCTTGAGGTAATGCTACGTTGATATCTTCTCCTTTAAAATCCGATTTCGTATAATCGGTTAACCTTGGCTTGATCACAGCAGCTTCGTTTCCTGATAGGGACACCGTTTCATCCCTGTTCAACCCTTTTGTTGCATCATTAAAGGCTTTTTCCGGGATAAATTTCATCGGATTAATGTCATAATCAAGCGGAATCGAAAGCTGACCATTGTTTTCAAGCACCGGTATTTCAAGTTGGGCCATGATCGGATGGGTTTGATCCGCTTCAATCATTTGCAGTACTTGATGGTCGAAGTTCTCCCCTCTTGATAAATGGTTATAGCTGAAGGGAACCATTTCTTCTGCATATTTTTCATTGCCGTAATACCCGCTGTACGTTGCACCGAAAAAGCAAATCGTCGCCGCACTCAATAAGGCAATGATCGTAAAAGTGCGTGCATTGCCTCTGATGCGAAATAAAATCTGTGATGTTTCAATCAGTCTTGTTCCTCGATAATATAACGCCTTATTTTTCCTAGAAAACTTCAGTAAATAGACGATGACAGATTGGAAAAAAAGCTGGGTGCCAATCACGACCGCAATGAGGGCAGGTCCATAATTTTTCATTAAATAGGCTCCATCCAGTTCGTCTGGAGTTGGTTTTAGGATGAGCCAATAACCAACGGCTAATAAAAATATTCCAATGACGGCTGACAGCATTGATTCCTTTGGTGCTTGGTCTCCTTGTTTCTCCGCCTGAAACAACTCAATTAATTTATAGCGATAAATCAAACGATACCCTTGAATGGATGTCATTAAAATAAGAACCAAAAACACAATCACCGTTTGAACAATCGCTGGGAGGGATATGTCGAAATCTATTTCAGCGGCCGATCCCATGAGCCTGATCAAAATCAGCGCAAACAATTTTGAAAGCAGCGTCCCGAAAATAATGCCAATGCATAGGGCGATTAATCCCATGATGAAGTTCTCATAAAACAACATTTTGGCAATGGTTTTTTTACGCAGCCCAAGCATGGAGTACAACCCGATTTCTTTTTTCCTTTTTCTCGTAAAAAATGCATTTGAATATAAAGTAAAGATCGCCACAAACAAAATTAAAATGAAGGATGATCCTAAAAACATGAAACGCATCGTCTCTGACAGCTCAATACTATCTTGAATTTTTTTACTATATTGTAACGAGACGAACGTATAGTAGATGACCATACTGAATACGAGCGAAACAAAGTAGACGAAATAATGATTTATATTTCCTGTTATGTTTTTCTTCGCCAAACTAAATAACGTCATGTGCCCCACCCCCAAGTGCCGCCAATACATCCAACAATTTGTTGAAATATGCTTTGCGGCTTTCCTTTCCTTTGACGAGTTCCGTGAACAGCTGTCCGTCTTTTATAAAAAGGACGCGCTGGCAGTAACTGGCCGCAAACGGATCGTGAGTCACGAGAAGGATCGTTGCTCTATCCTGTTCACTCAGATCCTTCAGACTTTCCAACAAATCTGTCGCCGATTTGGAATCTAACGCGCCGGTCGGTTCATCTGCCAGTATTAAACTTGGTTTACCGACGATGGCACGGCACGCAGCTGTGCGCTGTTTTTGACCCCCTGAAATTTGATAAGGATATTTGTCTAAGATAGAACTGATGCCAAACTTATCCGCTACTTCATGGACTCTTTTTTCCAATTCATGCACATTCCTTTTGGCTATGGCTAATGGCAGTATGATATTTTCCTTCACTGTCAGCGTATCTAACAAATGATAATCTTGAAATATAAAACCGAGTTTATCACGGCGAAAGGCGGATAATTGTTCTTCGCTCATCTTGGTGATGCTTATGCCGTCAATAGTAATCTGACCCGAAGTCGGCTCATCGATCGTTGCTAAAACATTCAGCAACGTTGATTTACCAGCTCCTGAAGGCCCCATGATCCCAACAAATTCCCCTTCCTGGACCGTTAAATCGATCCCGTCAAGTGCTGTAAATACATTTCCTCTTGCCCCGTAAACTTTTTTGATTCGTTTGGCATCCACGATTGTTTTCATACCATTTCTTCCCCCAATAAAGACATATTTTCTCGTAAGTCTATTTTAAACTGTTCTCGCTGTATTTAACCTTACAAGTCAAACGGTCCATCTTACATTTTTGTCACACATGCGTTAGATTTAGTATGATAAAGTAGAGCACGTTGTACAGAAGCATGTTTATGGCCCGCAATCAAAGACTCAATACATCAATAAACCGGGAGATTAGCGTATGAAGATTATGATTGTAGAAGACGATCGGACGATTCGGGATTTGTTAGCTGAAATGTTAGAGAAATGGAATTTTGAAGTCATCAAACTGACGGAGTTTGATCATGTTTTGGAAGCCTTTTTAAACGAAAAACCGCATCTGCTGTTATTAGATATAAACCTGCCGTTTTTCGATGGCTTTCACTGGTGCCATAAAATTAGAGAGGTTTCACAAGTGCCGATTATCTTTATATCATCCCGCAATACAGCAATGGATATGGTCATGGCCATGAACATGGGTGGTGATGACTTTATCCAAAAACCTTTCGATACGGATGTTCTCTTGGCTAAAATAAATGCCCTCCTGCGTAGATCGTATGCCTATACAGACACAGAACCAAATGTGCTGGAACATCAAGGGCTCGTATTAAACTTGAAAGACTGGAATGTACGCTATGAAGGAAAAAGCGTAGAGTTGACCAAAACAGAGTTCCTGATTCTTAAACTTCTCTTGCAAAACAAAGGCACGGTCGTCAACCGAAAAAAAATAATGCGCAGTCTATGGAAAGATGAAAACTTTGTAGATGATAATACGTTAACTGTCAATATTGCTCGTCTCAGGAAAAAATTAGATGAACTTGGTCAAGAGCAGATGATTACAACTAAAAAAGGTGAGGGATACATGATCCGATGAGTTTTATTGAATATTTGAAGGATAAGCGTTATTTTTGGGCGTTTTATTTTATGATCATGGCATTTGTCAGCTTGGTGTTGATTTTAGGCGTGAATGATCAGGAAATCGGAAGCTATATGATGTACATAAATGTGAGCTGTTTCTTGTTTGCAGTGCTTTATACAACCATTGGCTATTTCTACCGGAAAAATTTTTTTCAACAATTAACAGAACTCATTGACAGTCATCATGAAGATATATCTGCCATGTTACCCAAAGCTCAAAACCATCAACAACAGCGATTTCTAGACCTGGTAAATAAAATGCATCAGCACTATACCAGCGAGCTACAGACTTTGTTTGATGAAAAACGCGAACATCAAGAATTTATCATGTCTTGGATTCATGAAGTCAAGGTACCCATAGCCGCATGCCATTTATTGATTGAAAACAGTGCTGAGAAGTCAGTGGGAATACTTGCCGATAAATTAGAAGACGAACTGAATAAAATTGAAGATTATGTTGAGCAAGCCCTCTATTATTCTCGCATTGATTCGTTTTCCAAGGATTACTTCATTAAAGAAGTCCATGTCAATCAAATTATAAAAAACAGCGTGAAAAAATACGCCAAATTATTCATATCTAAAGGCATTCACTTAAACCTGGAAAGCAAGGATCAATTTGTTCAAAGTGATGATAAGTGGCTCGGATTTGTCATCGATCAAATCATATCAAATGCTATAAAATACACTGACGAAAATGGTCACATCACGATTCAATTTGATGAAGATAGTCAAGAAAAAAGGCTGATCATTGAAGATGACGGCATAGGAATTAAACCGGAGGATCTCCATCGCGTCTTTGAAAGAGGATTTACCGGGACGATTGGCAGAAACTATGGCAAATCGACTGGAATCGGCCTGTATTTAGCCAAACAATTGGCTCATAAATTAGGACATGATATTTCGATCCAATCTGAGGAAAATTGTTTTACAAAAGTGATTGTCCATTTTCCTAAAATAAGAAGCTATTTTCATTTGTAAACGGGTTTAATAAACCGGGTTTTAATTAAAGTTTGACCACCCGATATTTTTCAGGTTTAAAATGTCGAGTATTTATACAGCGGCCTTGCTATGATGTAGGCATGGAAAGGAGGGATATGTTGTTAAAAGAATTGAACCTGGTGATCGACTATATAGAAGATCATTTGACGGATGACCTGTCTCTCGAAAAAATTGCTGAATACGCCGGGATCTCCGACTATCACTTTCGAAAAATATTTTTTTATCTTTCGGGCATGACCTTGAGCGAATATGTAAAAAACAGGAAACTGTCGGCAGCCAATCAGGATTTGTTGCGCGGAGAGAAAGTGACCGATGTTGCCTTTAAGTACGGTTATCAGTCTGTGGACGGCTTTACGAGAGCGTTTAAAAAATGGAGTGGTTTTTTACCTTCTGATGTCTTCAAGAAAGGGATGAGCCTGTCGTTTCCCAAACTTTCGTTCGTCATCACGGTGAAAGGAGGAACTGCAATGGAATTTAAAATCGAGGAAAAACCAGCATTTCATTTGGTCGGAGTCAGTCAACGCGTTCCCATGCAGTTTGAAGGGGTGAACAAAGAGATTGTCAAGCTTGCCAAGAGCATTACGGATGAACAAAAGATAGAAATGCATGCCCTGCAAAATATAGAACCTTATGAAATTGTTAATGCTTCTTTTGATGCTGATTATCATTTTTTAAAAGAAGAAGGATATTTAACTCACTTGATCGGTGTCTTAACGACAAAAGAGGAAGTCAGTGATCAATTAGAAAAAGTACCTGTGGAAGCCTGTACCTGGGCCATATTTCCAAATGAAGGACCATTTCCGTCTACGTTACAAGAAACAATGGCCAGAGCTTATTCAGAATGGCTGCCTTCTTCCGATTATGAAGTGATCCAGGCGCCTACTTTTTCTTTTACTAAAATGGATAAAAATAAAAAAGATCACGCTTATAGTGAAGTTTGGATTCCTGTCCGGAAGAAATAAACAAAAGCTCTGGAAGAAAGAAACAACCGCCTTGATTGAAGAAATATAGAAGGGTATTGTTTTGATGAGCAACGCTGATCATTTGGCGTTGCTCCTTTAAAACTACGGCCCCATTTCATGAGTATCCTATTTCTGCACAAAAAATTTTATTCACAAAAATGAACGGCTTCCCTCTCGAACCGTTACCCAATACTTACTAAAATTTTTAAGATGTCTGTTCCTTTCTTGTTCTGGT
>CALBTX010000013.1 GCA_937967685.1 uncultured Bacillaceae bacterium
TGGGGGACGGCACGAAGATGCTGGAAGTGGAAGACGAGGTCGCTGCCAAAGATATTGTGGAGATTTTGGCGGAGTCAATAGAAACAATATGATCAATATATCATGTCCAACCATGCGATGATCAACAATGGGGTGAGAAGATGAACATATTCGTATTGATGAAACGAACCTTTGATACCGAAGAAAAAATAATCGTGGAAAACAATCGCATCTCCAAAGACGGAGTGGAATGGGTGATTAACCCTTATGATGAATATGCGATCGAAGAGGGCATCAAATTGCGAGAGGAATTTGGCGGTGAAGTGACCGTGGCCTGTATTGGACCAAGCGAGGCAGAAAAGGAATTAAGGACGGCGTTGGCCATGGGAGCGGATAAAGCGATACTCGTCGAAGTGGATGAAGATGAGCTGCAGGGAGATGAACATACAACAGCGCAATTACTGGCCTCTCTCTTGAAAGATCGTCCGTTTGACATCATTCTCGCCGGAAATGTTTCCGTAGACAACGGAGCTGGTCAAGTGGCTCCGCGTGTCGCAGAACTGCTGGATATTCCCCAGGTGACGACGATCACTCACTTGACTGTCGATGCCGATCAGAACAAGGCAACAGTTGAACGTGACGTGGAAGGGGATGTGGAAATCGTCGAAATATCCCTGCCGGCTTTGTTTACCGCCCAACAGGGGCTGAATGAACCCCGCTACCCATCGCTGCCCGGGATTATGAAAGCGAAGAAGAAGCCGTTGGAGAGTATTCAGCTTGGCGATCTTAAGTTAGAACAACAGGATTTGGCAGCAAAAACCGAGGTTGTGGAAGTATTTCTTCCTCCCGAAAAAAAAGCCGGGCGCATCTTGGAAGGAGAACTGGAAGATCAGGTGAAAGAACTGGCTCACTTGCTGCATTCTGAAGCAAAAGTGATATAAGGATTGGAAAACAACAAGCATTGAACTGAGGGAGGAATCTGCATGTACAGCAATGTTTTGGTTCTCGCCGAAGTAAAGCATGGCCACGTCAGAAATGTCACGTTTGAAACGATTGCGGCTGCGCGAACCATCAGTGCGGACGGCCAAATTACCGCCGCCCTGTTCGGCACGGATATGAACGGGTACGCTGAAGAATTGATTTATCACGGAGCAGACCGGGTCGTACTCGTTCCGGACGCAGCCTTAAATCAATATACGACAGACGGTTATCGACAAGCTCTGCTCCAACTGATTGATGAACGGCAGCCCGACGCCGTTCTTTTGGGGCATACGGCTCAAGGAAGAGACTTGAGCCCGCGAATTGCAGCCAGACTGAACAGCGGACTTATTTCTGATGTGATCGAAGTGAAGATGAGCGAAGGGAAACCAGAATTTATACGCCCGATATATTCCGGAAAGGCCTTTTCCAGAAAACGAGCGAAAGATGGGGACGGCCCTTTGGTGGTCACCGTGCGTCCCAACAACATCCCTGTCTTGGCAAGAGACGTATCCCGTCAGGTCGATGTGCAGGAGATACCGGTTGAAATAAAGGACTTGCGCACGGTTGTTCGGGAAGTCATCCAAAAGACATCGGAAGGTGTTGATTTAAGCGAAGCCAGAGTAATTGTAGCGGGAGGGCGGGGTGTCAAAAGTGCCGACGGTTTCAAACCGCTGCAAGAATTGGCGGATGTCTTGGGAGGAGCTGTAGGCGCTTCCCGCGGAGCCTGCGATGCGGGGTACTGTGATTATTCCTTGCAAATTGGGCAAACGGGGAAAGTGGTCACACCGGATTTGTATATTGCTTGCGGCATATCCGGAGCCATTCAACACTTGGCAGGGATGTCCAATTCCAAAGTGATTGTGGCGATTAATAAAGATCCCGAAGCTGAAATATTCAAAGTCGCTGATTACGGCATCGTCGGAGATTTGTTTGAAGTTGTGCCATTGCTCATTGATGAAATCAAGCAGATGGTTCATTAAGACAGATTCAGATTATAACGAATGGAAAGAAGGTATATTGATGTTCATACACTTGACGGAAGAACAAGAACTGATTCGTAAGACAGTCAGAGAGTTTGCTGAAAAGGAGATCGCCCCTGTTTCCGAAAAACTGTGGGAAGAGCAGCAGTTTCCATACGAGATCTGGGCCAAAGCGGGTGAACTGGGACTCATCGGACTGCCTTATCCTGAAAAATACAACGGTGGTGGAGGGGATTGGCTATCATTTGTCATCGTTCTGGAAGAGTTGGCCCGTATCGATTGCGCTGTTGCCAATGCTTTGATGGCCAATTCTTCGGCAGCCAGTTTAATCAATCATTATGGCACGGAAGAGCAAAAAGAAAAGTATCTGAAGCCTATACTGACCGGGGAAAAAATAGGCGCCATCGGCTTGACAGAGCCCAATGCCGGCTCCGATGCTGCCGCCATACAAACGAGTGCGGTTCTGGATGGGTCTGAGTGGGTCATCAATGGCTCCAAAATATTTATCAGCAACTCGGATAATGAGATCACCGGTCCGGTAGTGATTGCCGCGGTGACGGGCACAAAAGAAAACGGCCGCAGCGAAATTTCAAACTTTATCATTCCGAATGGCATTGAAGGTTTTTCTTATGGACGAAAATTAAACAAGATCGGCTGGAGAGCTTCAAGTACGGGAGAATTGTTTTTTGATCAAGTGCGTGTCCCGCAAGAAAACTTGTTGGGACAAAGGGGAGCGGGTCTAAGGCAAACGCTATCCACAATCAGCACCGGTCGGATTTTGATTGCCGCCATGGGCTTGGGGATCCTTCAGGGCTCATTGGATCGGTCCATGGCGTATATGGAAGAAAGAAAAGCATTTGGCAAACCGCTCACCGATCTTCAGGCGTTAAGGTTTAAAGTTTCAGATATGGCCACCCATACACATGCTGCACGTTTAATGATCTATCATGCGGCATCTTTGAGAGACGCCGGCAAACCTTTTGACAAAGAATCATCCATGGCCAAACTGTTCGCCACCGAAAAAGCGATGGAAGCCGCTCATCAAGCCATACAAATCCACGGAGGCTTTGGCATTATGAGCGAGTACGCCGTGAGCCGAGCTTTCGGGGATGCCAAAGTGTTAGAAATTGTTGAGGGCACATCGGAGATACAGAGGGAGATTATTTCACGCTTGTTGTTTCAGTAAACGTGCAACCAATGTGAGCTGGATGCCGGAGAAAACATACAGAGACATAGGAAGACTAACTTCGGAAGACTAACTTCCGGAGACATAAGCAGGCTAACTGCGTAAAGGAAGGACGATGCACCATGAGTTTTCAACAGCTGAGATTTGAAGATATTGAAATAGGGAAAGAGGCAGTGATTCAACGTACGATTACGGAAGAAGATGTCAATACGTTTGGAGAACTTTCGGGTGATTTGAATCCATTGCACATGGACGAACAGTTTGCTTCAAAAACGCCTTTTGGGCGCCGGGTTGTCCACGGTATGTTTACGGCCGCTTTAGTTTCTGCCACACATACGTCTTTAACCGGTCCGGGCTATGTTTATGTGGGACAAGAACTGAATTTTAAAGGTCCGGTCCATATAGGTGATACGCTGACGGTGTCCGTCACCGTGGTCGAGAAAAAAACGGCGAAAAGCATACTGGTCATGGAAACAAAGGTCACCAATCAAAATGGGCAGCTGATTCTTGATGGAAAGTCAGCATTAAAGGAGTTGGCCGCTTTACAGCAGGCAAAGCAGTGATTGGCCACTGATTGGCCATAGTATATTAACTGAAAATTTCAGAATGGGAGCAGGGACGATGAAAGAGGTTTGGAAATTCCATACGGCTGGATCGATTCAGTTCGGCGTCGGTGCGATTAAACGGCTTCCCCTCATATTAAAACCGTATAAAAAGATTGCGGTTATTACTGATCCCGGCATTGTCCAAGCCGGTTTATTGGATCGGGTCTTACACATTCTTCATAATGAAGGCCTCCAACCTTTGATATACGATGAGGCTATGCCGGAACCTTCCATGTCATCGGTTTTGTATTGTTTTTCACAAGTGGAAGCCGATCAACCTGAAGCAATCATTGCCTTGGGAGGGGGATCCTGTATTGATCTGGCCAAGTTTACTTCTTTGTTGCTGACTTACGGAGGGCATCCCTTGGACTACGCCGGTGAGAATCAAGTGCCGGGGAACATCCGTCCTGTCATTGCCATTCCGACAACGGCCGGTACAGGATCGGAGGTATCTCCTGTTGCGATCGTCACCGATGAGAACACCAATCTTAAGGTGGGTATTTCGGATAACCACTTAAGACCGGCCGTGGCTTTGTTGGATCCGGAATTAACATTGAAGCTTCCGCCTTATATTACGGCATGTACGGGCATGGACGCCTTGGCTCAAGCGATCGAAGCGTATTACGCAGCAGATTATCGGTTTATTGACACGGAAGAAGACTTGATTTACCAAGGTTCCAATCCTCTAAGCGACCATTTGGCAGAAAAAGCGATTCGGCTCATCTCGCAAAACCTGCGAATGGCCGTTCATCAAGGCCACAATCTTGAAGCTCGTTCAAACATGTTGTTAGGGAGTTTGTTTTCTGCGCTTTCCTTTACGAATTCGGGAACATCATTACTTCATGCTTTGGCCTATCCAGTTGCGGAAAAGACGAAAAAAGCCCACGGTGAAATCATCGGACTTCTTCTGCCTTATGTCATGCAATACAATGCGGCAGCATGTATGGATAAAATGGCCAAGATCGCTGAATGGCTTGGTGAAAATGACCCCCGTTTATCTTTAGCAGACAAAGTAAAACGAAGCACGGATGCTGTTTTCCGATTGCTGCATGATTTGCGAATGCCTGTAAAGCTGGCTGACATCGGCATAAAAAAAGAACACATTCCTGAGATGGTGGATAAGTCTCTCACGATTGACCGGTTAATCAGAATTAACCCCAAAATTCCCCGTGCGGATGAAGTGAAGTCGTTGCTGTACAGGGCGCTGTAATTTTCCGTTCATCGCCGAAAGGCGATCAAAAGGTGATATTGATGCTCATATTATATGGCCATCGCTAGGTTCCTTTTTAGAAGGTTATCGGTAGGTTCCTTTTTAGAGGATTTAATGAAGGGAGAGGAAACAATGTCCACTGAGCAAAAACTCATTCTTGTCGACCATTTAGACGGCGGCGTCAGCAAATTGACCTTGAACAACCCTCCTTTAAACTTGGTCACCTTGGATTTGACGCGCCAACTGATCGAGGCCCTGGAAGCATTAGACAACGATGACTCTGTTCGAAGTGTGGTCATTACGGGGGCTGGTGACAAAGCTTTTTGTGCCGGATCAGACATTAAAGAGTTTCCCGACGTTTCCGATCAAGTGGTGGAAAAGAAATTAGCCAAAGAGAATGAAGCGTTTAGTCGGATCGAGCGTTTAACAAAGCCGGTGATTGCAGCCATTGAAGGAATCGCTTGCGGCGGGGGTTGTGAAATCAGTTTGAGCTGTGATCTGCGCATCATGGCCGAAAATGCCCAAATTGGACTGCCTGAAATTAAGCTGGGTATTTTTCCGGGGAGCGGCGGATTGTTTCGTCTTCCGAAATTAGTCGGACCGTCAAACGCACTGGAGCTCATGTATCTTGGGGATTTCATTGATGCAAAAGAGGCGTACCGCATAGGGCTCGTAAACCGAATCGTACCGGAAGGAACAGCCGAGGCCAAAGCGATTGAACTGGCGCAGGAAATAGCCAAACGACCGAGAGAATCCGTTAAAATCATCAAACAGGGTGTACGCAAAGCTTTAACCCAATCGGACGAAGAGGCCGTTCAATTCACGTTAGATATGAGTGACCGTGTATTTAAAACCGAAGACTGCAAAGAAGGGATCAGCGCTTTTTTTGAAAAAAGAGAGCCGCGATTTAAGTAGATAGTTTATTCTGAGGAAGTTTCTCGCTGTCGTTCTATGGCCTGACGGTCATAGAACTCAATTTTATCTAAAGGAGTGGATTTTCAATGCGAT
>CALBTX010000014.1 GCA_937967685.1 uncultured Bacillaceae bacterium
GACGTCAAAATCAAAGCGGCTTTTGGCAATCATGTTCAAGTCCAAGTCTGCCAAGAGAATGTCTTCTTGCCCATACACCGGTTCGACGACATATTCTCCCAAGGGACCGACAATGGCGCTGCCGCCGCGGCAGAGAACCTCCGGTTCTGTTTCAAGCTCGCCATAACAAGCCAAGTCTTGCGGATACATGTCTTTGGTGACATATTGGTTGCAGGACAGGACAAAGCAGCGTCCTTCAAGCGCGATATGCCGAATCGTAGACTGCCATGTTTCTCTTTGGTCAGCGGTTGGCGCCATGTACAAGTGCACGCCTTGACTGTACATGGCCATTCTGGCCAAAGGCATATAGTTCTCCCAGCAGATGAGACTGCCTAATCTCCCATATGGCGTATCGAATACGGGCAGCGTGCTTCCATCCCCTTCACCCCAAATCAACCGTTCGGAACCGGTCGGTTTCAACTTGCGGTGCTTGCCGAGCAGTTGTCCGTCTGGCGCAAAATGAAGAACCGTGCAGTACAATGTTCCGGAGTGATTTTCTTTTTCAATGATGCCGATGACAAGAAAAACGCCATTTTCCCGGGCAGCTTGACCTAGAATGTCGGTCGTTGGCCCCGGTACGAGCACCGAATTGTTCCAATACCGCAACCAGTCTTCGCGGCCTTTATCGGAACGGCTTCCCACCTTCGTGCCGAAAGTTAACCCCCTCGGATAGGCAGGGATGAACGCCTCCGGAAAAAGGACGATTTTTGCGCCTTTATCGGCTGCTTGAGCCGTTAAGGAGACGACTTTTTCCGTTGTCGCTTCCCGATCCATGATGACGGGAGCGGCTTGAACAACACCGACGCGAACGGAGTCTTGTCCATCAATCATGCGTAAAACCACCTTTTTCATTTTATTTTATCATACCAATCATCCCATTCTTAAAAAGATACGACTAAATCAAAAGATACGGCTAAATCGCTTCAACGATATTTTCTGGGGATGTTGCCGGTAAACTTTTGCCAGCCTCCATTATTTGCTATAATAGGTGGCACGTTCCAGTTCACCCGTCAGATTTTGTTCGGAAGAAAGTGTATGAAGCATGTAAAGGAGGGTGTTCACCCAGATGGATGAAACGTTGAATATGTTCAAAGCGTTGACTGAAACACCCGGAGTTCCGGGACATGAACATGAAGTGCGTCAAGAAATGAAGAAGTGGATTGAGCCCTATGCCGATCAGATTGAAACGGACAACCTGGGGAGTTTAATCGCCAAAAAGAAAGGTCAATCTGCGGGTCCCAAAATCATGATTGCCGGCCATTTGGATGAAATTGGTTTCATGGTCACCCAAATTACGGAGAAAGGATTTTTGCGTTTTCAAACACTTGGCGGCTGGTGGGAACAAGTGATGTTGGCCCAGCGAGTGCATGTTTTGACGCGAAACGGGGAAAAAATTGAAGGCGTGATTGGCTCCAAGCCTCCCCATATCCTACCGGCTGAAGAGCGTAAAAAACCGGTCAATAAAAAAGAGATGTTCATTGATATTGGAGCGACCAGTCAAGAGGAAGCGGAAGCATTTGGGGTCCGTCCTGGCGATTCGGTCGTCCCTGTCTGTCCTTTCACCGTCATGAAAAATCCGAAAATGCTCATGGCCAAAGCGTGGGACAATCGGATCGGCTGTGCACTGGCCATTGAAGTGTTGAAACGTCTGCACAATGAGGAACATCCCAATACGGTATACGGTGTAGGGACGGTACAAGAAGAGGTTGGTTTAAGAGGGGCTCAAACGTCAGCAGCTTATATCCAGCCTGATGTCGCATTTGCCGTTGATGTGGGCATTGCCGGAGACACCCCTGGCGTGAAGCCGGAAGAAGCGATATCCAAATTGGGCGAGGGACCGCAAATTTTACTGTATGACGCTTCCATGATTGCCCATAAAGGGCTGAAAAACTTTGTCGTGGATATCGCCGAAGAATTGGATATTCCTTACCAATTCGATGTGATGTCCGGCGGCGGCCAAGATGCTGGACGGATTCATTTATCCGGAAGCGGTGTGCCTTCTTTGGCTGTCAGCATTGCCACACGCTACATACATAGTCATGCGTCGATTCTCCACCGAGACGATTTTGAGCATGCCGCCCGTTTGTTAGTGGAAGTGATCAAAAGGCTGGATCAGGATGCGTTGGTCAAAATCAAATCTTGACATACCCCTGATCGTTCCCGCTAATCGTTATTTCAGTCAGTCGTTAATGCAATAGGTAAAAAAAGGGCTGCCGCGTGGACAGCCCTTTGATCATCCTATAGCTCCCGTTCAATATGGCTGAGCATGTCTTCCTGTTGTTCCGGGGTGGCATTTTTCCAGGCCATTTCAAACAAAACACCCAAACCGGGCAGCATTTTTTCTTCCCCGCTTTGAATGGCGTCTTCAATGGTCGCCCGAATTTGTTGTTTATCATTGCCGCTCATGTTTTCCTTGATGGCATTGCGAAGGTTTAAGTTCATTCCTGTCTACTCCTTTCATATCGTTCCTTATTTTTGGCATGCGTACGGGACGTGTTCTGCGCAGGGAGCGGGATGCATGTATGTTAACGGGTTTAGCGTGAATTACGGTTTAGTCTGCACAATAACTGGTATATTATGTATATATCATCAATCATGTATATTCCAATGATGTTGTATATATCAATGCGCTCGTGTTCGGTATTACGTTCTGGGGATCTTGGGGGTCACCGATGACATACATTCAATCAAAAAATAATCAGCGTTACAAAATGTGGAAAAAATTATTAACAAAAAAAGGCAGGGAAGACCAAGGTGCGTTTTTGGTGGAGGGAGAACATCTTGTCCAAGAAGTATTGACTGCCAAGTGGCCGGTAAAGGCATTGATTTTCGCCAAAGACTATCCGTCCGTCGATCGGTGGTTGGATCGGTACGAGGCAAGTGTCTCTCGGCATTTCATCCTTCCTCCGCCTTTATTTAATGCTTTATCAGAAACAAAAACGCCCCAGGGCATTGCCGCCGTCGTCCAGAAAAGATCGTTTCTCTCCGCAGAAAAAATCATTCGCCAAAGCCGACTGTTGCTCCTCGTTGATCGCGTGCGCGACCCGGGGAATTTAGGAACGATATTGCGCACCGCTGATGCAGCCGGGGTGGATGCTGTTTTTCTGGGCAAAGGAACCGTTGATCCGTATTCGGGCAAGGTGATGCGTTCCACTCAAGGCTCCCTCTTTCACGTCCCTTTTTTTGAAGCGGACTTATTGGATGTGACGGCAAGCATTCAAGCACAAGGTGGAATGGTGATAGGCACGCAGCCATCTGCAGCCGTTGATTACCGCCGTTTGCCGATATTCGCCGACCAATGTGCGGCCTTGATCGTGGGCAACGAAGGGGCAGGTGTGCATCCCGATTTGCTGCCCAAAGTGGACGTCAACATCAGCATCCCGATTTGGGGCCAGGCCGAATCTTTAAACGTGGCGGTCGCCACGGGGATCATCTTGTACCACATTCAATCCGAACGTCACTGAAAAACGGTGTTCGGTCATATATCATTGTCTGTTGGTCCATCTTGTTTGTCCGTTTGTTCGTCTGTTTTTCAGTTTGAGGCATCCAGTTTTTTCTTTTGGGCCAACAGTTTTTCCAGTTCCTCTTCCAATTCTTCGGAGGGGTCGATACTTAATCGACTGAGCACTTCGCTGATTTTTGTGTCCAGCAGGAATTTTTGTTCTTCTTTTGCACGATCATTTTTTGTTTCCCGCTGATGGCGTTCATATTGCTCATACGTGCCTTCAAACAGGTCGATCTGGCCATTCTGGAAGATCAAAATGCGATTGGCGATATTTTGGGCAAATCGGCGGTCATGGGTGACGAAAATCACTGTCCCTGCATAGTGCTTCAGCAGGGATTCCAAAGCTTCCACAGCCGGAATGTCAAGGAAGTTTGTCGGTTCATCCAGTATGAGCATATTGATATCGCTGAGGAATACTTTGGCCAATGCTGCTTTCACCCGTTCACCCCCGCTCAACACATGAATGGGCTTATATACGTCGTCCCTAAAAAATTGCAGTCTGGCTAATACGGTGCGCATGATAGTTTCGTCTTGCTTTGATGTCTCGCGGACATTGTCCAAAATCGATTTAGCGGTGTCTAATAGGCCCAAATCCTGACTGAAATAGCCCATTTTGACGGCCGGCGAGACGCTGATCCCGTCCTCCCTGCGGATGATTTTTTTCACCAAAGTCGTTTTCCCGCTGCCATTCGGCCCCATGACAGCCAGCTTATCTCCGCTGCGAACTTCAAAACTGATTCGTTCCCACAACGTTCGCTCGCCGATGGTGCCCGGTACATCTATGGCCCGCAGAACGATGCGGCCGCGCAAGGTGTCCGTTTCGGGCAAATTCATCTTAATGGGAGGCTCCTCTTTCATTTTCTCCACTTTTTCCAGCTTATCCAGCCTCGTTTTAATCGCTTTGGCCGTTTGTTGAAGCTTCTTTTGTTTCTTGGCGAAATATGGTTTTGCCCCTGTTAATTTCGCTTCTGAAGCACTCGTTTGTTTCGGTGTTTTTGTTGCTCTTTGCGCTTTTTTCTCTTTCAGTCTCAATGCTTCTTCGAGCTGCTTTTTCTTGTGCACATATTTTTCATAGGCGAGTCTTTGTTGCTGGCGTTCTATCTCCTTTTGTTTGACATACTCCGTATAGTTGCCTGCATATGTGCGCACATGTCCTTCATGAATTTCCCAGATCGTTGTGCACAGAGCGTCCAGAAACGCCCGGTCATGGGAAACGACGACGAACGCTCCCGGCCAATGAAACAGTTTCTTTTCCAGCCATTCGATGTGGTTTGTGTCCAAATGGGTTGTGGGTTCGTCCAGCAATAAAATGCCCGGATTTTTGGAGAGGGCCTGACGGATGTACTCCTGAGTCACTTCCCCGCTGCTCCTTGCCGTTTTCCGACGTTTGAGCTGGGGTAAAAGTTCACATGTTGTGTCTGTTGTCACTTTTCCTTCGTCCGGGGCCATTTTCCCTGCCAACGTTTGCAGCAGCGTCGTTTTTCCGCTCCCGTTTCTGCCGACCAAGCCAATGCGTTCGTTTCGATTAATGTGTAACCGTTCGATGTCTATTAATAAACGGTCTCCGATGTACAGCTTTATGTTTCGGGCTTCCAGTAACATATGCGATCATCTCCTTCATGTTTTTTGGAGACAAAAAAAGCCTCCCATTCGATTCAGAATAGGAGGCCAGGCGTGCGGGTACACCTGCTGCGGGGATACACCGCAAACAGAGCAAATGATTTACAAAGAGAGAAGACTCTTCATGAAGACTCTCATGAAATAAACGCATGAAGTCCAATCCTATTCTGAAATCCCGTTTGAAGGCATGGCAAAACAAAGCAGGTCCCCATGACAAGATCTCCATGCATGGAGACCGGGGTCTCCCAATCTTGAGATCGGGTCTCCCCTCCATTGGAGCCGCTCGATCGGTTCATTCTGCACTCATGCCTTCAGTGGATTGTTTTCAAAACAGGATTAGCACTTCATCTTCCCGGTGTTCACCCTTCCGCAACGTATTCAATATACTAACCATGTAAACGATACTGACATCGTAAACGTTATGATTGGTTTTGTCAAATGCGGATAGTCCTATATAATAAGGAGTACATGAGCAGGCGTCCATAGGAGCCGACGTTTATTTGAAACAAGAAGGATGTTTACATGAATCAAGAGGGACGTTTACATGACTCAAGCAGGATGTTTACATGAATCAAGAAGGACTTACATAAACAAGAAGATGGCTACACTGACTCACACTCACCAACGAACAATCACGCTCACCAACAGAAAGGAATGGAAGATGGGAGTAGAACGACCACCGATATTATTTATTTCGCCGTATGAACTTGGGGCGCGGGGGAACGTGACAACGACCCGCCGTATTGTTGAAGGATACAGAGAACGAGGATATTCGGTCAAAGTTTTCAGTTATGAACAGGGGGGCGCTTGAGCCGACCTTCATGCACTGCTCCGTGAGGGCATTTGGATTCACGTCTTACACATCACCCGTTTTGCAAAATGGTTAGAACGGCAGAAATGCACGCTGAATACCCCTTATTTGTTGACCATGGGCGGCACGGATGTCCATGTGGACATCCGCAAACACGGTTTGGACCGCAGCACTTTTCGCGTGCTGGAGCAGGCAGGCGCGGTGACATTCTTTAGCGCAGAAGCAAAGCAAGTGATCGAAACTTTGCGTCCGGTCTGGAAGGAAAAATTGCATGTTGTTCCCCAAGGGGTACTGCTTCCGAAAAAAACTTTCCCGGCAGAACCGTTGGGGAAGGTGAAAGAGACATCCGTGAATCAGAAAAAATTAAACATAGTTCAAAAGGAGGCGCAGCGTAAGCGAAAATTCCACATTCTCTTTCCAACAGGACTGCGCGATGTGAAAGATGTGCTCCATCTTTTACCGGCCTGGAAGTCATTAGCCAGGGAACTGGAAGGTTTCCAGGTGACGATAATCGGAGAAGCTTTGGATCAAAACATTTTTCAAAAAGTGCAAGAAACATGCCGCGACCATTCCTTCATCACTTATCACGACGCCGTCCCTTTTGAAGAAATGGGACGGTTCTATGAGCAGGCTGATCTGGTCATTAATACATCCAAGGAAGAGGGGCAGCCAACGGCCATTTGCGAAGCGATGGCCCTTGGCATTCCGGTCATCGCCCGCAGTAATGCGGGGAACCGCAGCGTCATTGAACACGGGCGGACAGGTTTTTTATATGAGACACCGATGCAATTTGTGGATTATGTGCATATCCTGCGAAATGACGCTCAATTGAGGGAGCGGATGAAACGGGCGGCCAGACATTTCATCCTGACCGAAAGAAGTGTCGCTCAAGAAATTGAATCCTATTTGTTTTTATTTGCAAAACTTATTTTTTAGCCTTATAATCAATAATTGAACACATATGTTCGTTAATGAAAAAACGACAAGCTGAACAATATGCATAGACAAGAGTATATTTTGAACAGCTGTGAAAGAGAAGAGTAGAAGGGAGCGCTCCTTTCAGAGAGGAGATGTCCTGGGCTGTAAGCATCTCTATGGATCTTCCTTTGAATTCCCTCCGGAGCTGTGCCGTGAGCCTCTCCGCATAAGGAGACGGGGTAGCGGTGACCGGTGTCACAAGCCGTTATGCTGAATGAAGTGAACTTCCGCCGCCCTTTTTCAGGCGCGCGGTCGTTAATAAGGGTGGTAACGCGAAAAGTCTCGTCCCTTTGCGGGTGAGGCTTTTTTTAATGGATGAATTTGGTGAGGCTTTTTTTAAAGGATGAATT
>CALBTX010000015.1 GCA_937967685.1 uncultured Bacillaceae bacterium
ATCCCGACTATAACAGCACGCAAGACTATAACCGGATAACTGCACGTTAAACCGGATAATTGCACGTTACGACGATGACTGCACATCACGATCACTGCTTCGCACATAACGTATGACTTTGCCGGCAAAAACCTCGGGCGCTTCGATATGTATGCAGTGCCCCACACCCGGAATCAAACACAATTTTGAACAGGGAAGGCACTCATACATCTCTGCGGCAATCCGGCAAAATTTGCCATCCAGTTCACCGGCCATGATCAACGTCGGGATGTTCAGTTTCTCTATATGCTTCCACAACGACGGCTGGATACCCGTACCCATGCCACGCAAACTGCCCGTCAAACCCGTCACCGAATTTCGCAGACGTTGCTCGCGCAACGCCTGTCTGACATCATCAGGCAGACGTTTTTGAGTGGCAAACAATGGGATGTTTTCCCAGTAACGGATGAAAGCTCGAAGGCCTTCCCGTTCAATTTTTCGGGCCAGCGCCTCGTCCCTGGCCGACCGTTGCCGGCGCTCCTCGCTTGTCCTTAACCCAGGAGAAGCGCTTTCCAATACAAGTGTGCGAACCCTTTCAGGGTGATCAACGGCCAGTCTCAGGGCTAATCTGCCGCCCATCGAATAACCTAAAACATGAGCGTTTGCGATGCCCAGCTTGTCCAACACCGCAACAATATCGTTGGCCGCATGCTCCACGGAATATCGTTGGGGATCGCGCGGAGCATCGGACCGGCCGTGACCGATGATATCCACTAAGACCAGGCGTAATCTTTCCTGCCAAACCGGAAGAAACGGTCTCCAGTTTTCCATGCTTCCCGTAAAGCCGTGCAGTAAAAGCAATGGAGCGCCCTCACCCATCGTCTCCACATTTAAAGCAATACCGTTCACCATTAAACGCATTAATCCCACACCTTATTCAAAAGGGGTTGCAGCGCTTTGGAGACAGACTGAAACAGGACGCGGTGCAAGCGTACATTATCCCGGCGGTCAGCCGGCACTTCAACGACGGACAAACCTTTTCCGACCATCCCATGTTGTACTGCCTGACGGAAAGCGGCCCATGATTTCACTCTGGTAAAGGAACCGCCGTACATTTCAACGACCGAGCGATAATCCAGCCCAAGCGGTGTGCCGAACAGTTCTTCAAAGTGAGCACCGTGCTCTGCCTGAGGCAGGAAGGAAAAAATACCGCCGCCATCGTTGTTGATCACGATAATGGTCGCATTGATTTCATGCAATTTGGCCGCCAACAAGCCGTTTAAATCATGATAAAACGAAAGATCGCCGAGCACAAGAACAAGAGGTCCTTCGCCCGCTGCTCCGGCTCCCAAAGCGCTGGATACGACGCCGTCAATTCCGTTGGCTCCCCGGTTGGCCAACACCCGGATTCGGCGGACATTGTTACGGAAAAACGTGTCTAGATCCCGAACCGGCATGCTGTTGCCGACAAACAAGGTCGTCCCGTCCGGCAGCCATTCGGCTAACTCCATAAATACCCGACCTTCAAACAAGGCGGGTGAATCATCGTTTTCTACTTGCGTTTGCCGTGAATCCGGTTTGAGAACGCTTGTCGCAGACTTTCGACTTTCGTCCATCTGCCCGGCACAGATCGTTTCTTGTGTTTTTAAATTCATTGCTTGCCAAGCTTTGCCCCAGCTCGTGGCGTTCCGTTTGACTGTCTTTCGGGTGGCAGTCCGAACGCTTTTCACGCATTCGTGACAAAAGCGAACCGGATCGGCATAGACCATGTCGGCGGCCAGTAACGTCGGTTCCATCCATCCTCCGTCTCCGTCAATAATAATCTGCCGGCAGGAAGGATGGTGCTGAATATAGCGCAGCAAAGCTTTGGAGACAGGCATGGCCCCAAACCTGATCAGCACATCCGGTTCAAACTTTTTGGCCACATGCTCGTCTCTCAAAAAAGCGTCGTAAGCATCCAGCACCCATGTATGATCGTGAGAGCCGCTTCGCAATTGGGAAAGCGGATCAGCTAAAATGGGGAATTGCAGCGCTTCAGCCAGTTGAACGACGGCCGGGGGAAAAGCAGGATCATCCTGCGGACCGCAAACGATAAGGCCTTTCTCCGTATCGGACAAATATTGAACCAGCTGATCCATCTCGGACTGAGGCAGCTTGCGCTCTCCCGGGGACACATGTACATAACTTTGTTCGGACTCCCTTCCTCCCTTCCAAAGGGGAGGATCGGGGATTTGGGGAACTAAAGGTTCCCGAAAAGGGAAGTTCAGATGAACGGGACCGCTTGGACCGGTCAAAGCGGTCGCTGCCGCCCTCCCGGCGATCGTCCGCACATACCGCAACATATGCTCTGTTTGTTCGGCAAGAGGCATCTCCACAAACCATTTCACATGTTTGCCGTACAAGTTAATCTGGTCAATGGCCTGCGGAGCCCCGACATCCCGTAATTCGTGGGGACGGTCGGCTGTGAGCACCAGCAAAGGAACACGTGCATAATAAGCTTCGACAATGGCAGGCAAATAGTTCGCCGCAGCCGTTCCCGACGTACACAAAAGAGCAACCGGCTTGCGCATGCGCTTGGCCATACCCAAGGCAAAAAAACCGGCCGAACGTTCGTCAACATGCAGCCAAACCTGCATCTGGCTGTGCTCGCTTAAGATGAGTGCCAAAGGGGTCGAGCGTGATCCCGGACTAACGACCGCATGGTGAACACCAACACGGGTGAGTTCGTCCACAAATGCGCCGATGAAAGAGAAGGAGGCCGCTTCCACACTCATGAGCGCAACCCTCCCAGAGCCGACAGCATCGGTTGCAATTTCATGCGCGTTTCCTCGAATTCACTCATTGGATCGGAATCAGCGACAATGCCGCACCCCGCAAAAAGAACGGCTTCTGAATTTTTCAACAGCCCGGAACGGATGGCCACGGCAAATTCGCCATCTCCCCGATCATTGATCCACCCTATCGGCGCCGCATACTTTCCTCGATCGAATCGTTCCGTTTGACGAATGCGTTCCAGGGCCGTTTGGCGGGGATAGCCTCCCAAAGCCGGCGTGGGCGACAGCTTTTCAACGACGGTCAACAACGAAGTGTTCTGACTGGTCCAGCCCCGAACAGGGGTATATAAATGTTGTATGTCTTTCGTTTTGTACAATTCAGGTTGCGTTGGGGCATAGACCAATTCGCAAGCTTCAGTCATCGCTTCCTTGATCATATGCACGACCACTTCATGCTCAAGCCGGTTTTTCTCATCCTGCAGCAGCTGCATGCCCAAGTGATCATCTTCTTCAGCCGTCTCGCCCCTGCGGATAGAACCTGCTATGCATGAGGACAACAACGTATTCCCTTGTTTTTTGACCAGCCGTTCCGGAGAGGCTCCCAAAAAACAATGTTCGCCGCTTTCCACGGCAAAAATGTAGCTGTCCAATTGTTCATCTCTCAGGCGGTTCAACACTTGTTCCGGAGCGATGTTTGCCGACAATTGCAGATGAACTTCCCGTGCCAGAACGACTTTCTCCAACGCTCCGTTGCGAATGTCATTGGCGACCTTTTTGACGGCGTCCAGCCATTGATGCACATTTTTTTCCTCCAGATCGAAGAAAACGGGTTCCTTGGGCATGTCCACCGCTGATTCACAGCTCAGCAGTTGATCTTGTTCCGCTCCAATCCGCTTCAGTTCATCATACAGATCATGATCCGGTTGTATAACCGAATTTGTCGTTAACCACGTCTCCTTGCCTTTGACCGTCAACATATATTTAGGCAAGACCATCTTCGTATCCGGAAAAGCGGACCATAACCGCGTCCTCTGCTGCAGGGGATCAAAAGAAAACCCCCCCAGTAAAACAGGCCCGGTTTCAGGCATGCTCGGCTGAGGGTCCACAATGTTCCTTTCCAACAGACTTTGCCAAGCCTGTTCGGTTTCTGAGTAAAAATTTCCCTGTTCCCGTTCAAACGCATACGCAGTACCCAGACCAACCAATACCAGATCCTGCCCGGGAACGGACCAGTAGATCCGTTCTCCTCCAAAAAGTCGAGCTCCGGCCGCAAAAAATGAAAGGGGATCTCGATAGGTTACACGTGTCAGCTGGCTGACAAGCACTGATTGCGAGGTTTTGCGGGTTTGTTCACAACCTTGCGCAAACAGTTCCTGCAATTCCTCCTGTTGACTTATCACCGTATTTTCCCCCTATGAACGCTACTTACTTAAATAACAGTGGTATGCTCCATTAAAGATACACTTGAAAGAAGGAAAATGTCAACAATTTGTCAAATGGCACAGCACGTCTGTTGACACTTGACACACGTTCTCATAGACTTAACGATGAGTGATAGATTACCGTGAAATCGAAGGGGAAAAAGATGAACGGACGATTGAAAGTGCCTGAACAGCAAACGACATCGATGAAACAACCGACTAACCATACCAACTGGCAGATCTGGTGGCAACTGTTGCGTCCGGTAACTTTAACCGCATCGATCATTCCGGTCATGATCGGTACAGCACTCGCTGCCCATTCCGGACCGGTGAACATGGGGCTTTTTATGGCCATGTTAACCGCATCCGTTCTCATTCAAGCCGCCACGAACATGTTTAACGAATACTACGATTTCAAACGCGGTCTGGATACGGAAGATTCGGTCGGCATCGGAGGAACGATCGTCAGATACGGCGTGGCACCCCGGGTTGTTCTCACGTTAGGCATTATTTTCTATGCCATTGCGGTCCTTTTGGGTGTGTACATCTGCGTCAACAGCAGTTGGTGGATCGCGGTGATCGGTTCCATATGCATGCTGGCAGGCTATCTTTATACCGGAGGCCCTTATCCGATAGCCTATACACCCTTTGGGGAGCTGGCCGCCGGGTTTTTCATGGGAATCGGCATTATTTTGCTCACTTTTTACATTCAAAGCGGCGAAGTCACCCTGGAAAGCCTGCTGATTTCCATTCCCATCGCCATCCTTATCGGGGCCATTCTGATGGCCAACAACATTCGTGACTTGGACGGAGACGAAGAACGCGGCCGGCAGACACTGGCCATTCTATTGGGACGCCAACGGGCCATTTACTTTTTGTCCGGCATGTTCGCCAGCGCCTACTTATGGACCATTGGCTTGGTCATTTTCGCCGGCTGCACACCTTGGCTGCTCCTGGTCATCTTCAGTGTGCCCAAGTCAGTCCAAGCCGTCAAACGTTTCCAGGGGCAAACAGAACCGATCAAAATGATGCCGGCCATGAAAGCAACCGCCGGATTGAACACACTGTTCGGTGTTTTATTCAGCATCGGTTTGTTGGTCCACTACTGGCTGCCTTGACCGGATATGGGCTTATTTTTTTATTTCCATGCCGGCCCATTCTTCATAACATTTGACCACCGCACACATATCCTCCTCCGAAAAACCTTTGGACATGCTCATGTGCAACATTTGGCGGACGAGGGACAAAACCGGAAGAGGAACGCCCAAATCCTGTGCTAAATCTAGAGCCAGTCCAAGGTCTTTATGCATGAGAGCGGTTTTGAAATGGGGATGAAAATCCCGGTTGATCATTTTCGGAGCTTTCGCATCCATCATGCCGCTCCTTGCCCCGCCTCCGCTGACCACTTTGACAAACATTTCCGGATCAATTCCGGCTTTGGAGGCCATGACCATCGCTTCCGCCAAAGAAAGCAGATTAATCGCCGCCATCGTGTTGTTCGCCAACTTCGTGTAGGCCCCCGATCCGCTTTCTCCCATATAATAAGCTTCTTTTCCCATCACTTTGAATAAAGGTTTGCAGCGTTCATAGACTTCCTTTTTACCCCCGACCATAAAGGTCAATACACCTTCAATCGCCTGCGGCTCGCTGCCTGTCACCGGGCAATCGAGAAAGTCAACGCCGATATCGGCCAGCTTCTGCGCCAACTCTTTGACGATGGTCGGTGAAACGGTGCTGCTGTCAAGCATGATCAATCCCGGGGAAGCTGCTTCAACAATACCCTTGTCTCCGAGAACGACTTCTTCCAGCGCCGAATCATTGCTGAGCATCGTAATGACGACTTCACTATGGCGGGCAACCTCCGCCGGTGACGAAACCGCCTGCGCACCTTCCTTTATTAGCGGGTCCGCTTTACGTCTCGTTCGGTTGAAGACCGTTAATTCATAACCGGCAGATAGCAAATGTTTGGCCATCGGCAATCCCATGGTTCCCAGGCCAATAAAACCCAGCTTCTTCATGATACGCAACCTCCTCTTGATTTACATCTCCTTATTTACATTCCTTTATGTACATCGCGGTTCTCTGCATCTTACACGATGATTGTTCTCCATCATCTAATTCCACAAAGATGATATATAATCCTGCTTAAGTTTATATCATCTTGCTTAACTGCTTAAGTTTATATCGTCCTGCTTAAGTGGAGAAAAAGTGCTCCCATGTTTTAAGCACCGGTTCTCTATGAAACTAGCGAATGCAAATATTTCAAAAACAAAAATGTATAAAGATTAAGAAAGTGGTTAATCCTCCTAGTAAGCTATCAGTCTTTTCAAAGATTGATAGAGGAGACAAGGAGGAAAATGTCCGATGAAAAAACAGATCATGATTCTCGTCAGTGTCATATTGATCACAGCGGCGCCCATCCTCGTCAGCGGTTCCAGCGGATACACGGTCCAAAAAGGGGATACATTAAGTAAAATCGCCCGTCAACACGGGGTCAGCTTGGACCAACTGCTTGAAGTGAATCCGGGCATAGACAATCCTGACCTTATTCGTGTCGGGGATATTGTTCACATTCCGCATTCGTCCGTGGATCAAAAACAAAACGAACCGTCTAAAGGCGATTCGGTTGTCAATCGTTTGACTGACACCGAGAAACAGTTGATGGCCCAGCTTGTTCATGCCGAAGCCAAAGGGGAGCCGTACGAAGGAAAAGTGGCCGTTGCCCACGTCATATTAAACCGTGTCGAAGACGAACATTTTCCAGACACTGTCTCGGAAGTGATCTATCAGCCGGGACAATTTCAACCCGTGGCCAACGGTTCAATCAACGAGCCGCCGGACGAAGAGTCGGTTAAAGCGGTTGAGGAAGCATTGGCCAACCGCGGGAAAAACAATCGTTCACTTTATTTCTACAATCCCGATACATCGACGGATACGTGGATTTTTTCACGGCAAACGCTTGAGGTGATCGGCAATCATGTTTTTGCCGAATAAAAGAATCAGAGAGTTGCTGACTGTAAATTCATCTCCCACTTTCACTCCGTCTAGAAGTGAGAGACTTCTTTCGGGGATGGAAAAATCAGTATGGTACAATGAAAGGAGAAAACGATATGATACAATGAAAG
>CALBTX010000016.1 GCA_937967685.1 uncultured Bacillaceae bacterium
GGATGAATTCGTTTAAATCGATCTGGAGGAAAGGTGAAAGCGATGAAAGAACAGTTGTTAACTTTGAAGGAAGAAGCATTAAAGCAGATTGATGAGGCGGAATCTGTAAGCATCTTGCAGGACATCAAGGTGAAGTATCTGGGAAAGAAGGGTTCCCTTACGGAAATATTGCGCGGCATGGGCAAGCTTCCGGCGGAGGAACGTCCCCAGGTGGGGCAACTGGCCAATGAGATGCGCGGAGCGATTGAGGAAGCGATCTCTCAGAAAAAGAAAAGACTTGAAGAAGGAAAAATGCAGCAAAAACTGGAGGAAGAGACCATCGACGTGACACTTCCGGGACGACCTGTGCCAAGCGGCGGTATCCATCCGTTAATGTCCGTCATCGAGGAAATAGAAGATATCTTCCTGGGCATGGGTTTTAAAATCGCTGAAGGACCGGAAGTGGAAACCGACTACTACAACTTTGAAGCTTTGAATCTGCCGAAGAACCATCCCGCACGGGACATGCAGGATTCATTTTATATCACCGATGAGATCCTTTTGCGCACCCAAACTTCCCCCGTACAGGCCAGGACGATGGAAAGCATGCACGGGGAGGTGCCGGTCAAGATCATTTCCCCGGGAAAAGTGTTCCGCAGGGATACGGATGATGCCACCCATTCCCATCAGTTTATGCAAATTGAGGGACTATACGTCGATGAACAGGTGAGCATGAGCGAACTGAAAGGCACTTTGCTGACGTTTGCCAGGGAAATGTTTGGCCAGGATCAGCAAATTCGGCTCAGACCCAGCTTCTTTCCTTTTACGGAACCGAGTGTCGAGGTGGATGTATCGTGTATTCTGTGCCAAGGGAAAGGCTGTCGGGTTTGTAAACAAACCGGATGGATCGAAATATTGGGCGCCGGAATGGTTCATCCGAATGTGCTGTCGATGTCCGGCTACGATCCGAAGAAATATACCGGTTTTGCTTTCGGCATGGGCCCCGAACGGGTGGCCATGCTCAAATATGGCATTGATGACATTCGCCAGTTTTACATGAACGACATGCGCTTCTTAAAACAGTTTGAGCGGATGTAGGCAAATGAACGCCTAGCATTTATGAATGAAAGCGCCCATTAATTAAAGTGCCCATTTTGAGGCAACGTGGCGTCCATTCGACTGAGGGAACGTCATTATTCAATGGTGCAAGCGATCAACAAGGAGGAAAGGATCATGCGAGTTTCGTATAAATGGTTAAGTCAGTATATCGATCTAAGTGATGTGAGTCCCCAAGATTTGGCCGAGAAACTGACGCGAGCCGGCGTGGAGGTAGAGGCGATCGAGAGCAGAAATGACGGGCTTGAACGAGTGGTCGTCGGCTATATTCAAGATTGCAGGCCGCATCCAAACGCCGATAAATTAAGCCTGTGTCAGGTTGATCTGGGTGAACCCGAACCGGTGCAGATTGTTTGCGGTGCCCCCAACGTCAGGCAGGGGCAAAAGGTACCGGTTGCCAAAGTCGGGGCGGTTTTGCCGGGGAACGTCAAAATAAAAAAGGCCAAACTGCGTGGGGAAGTGTCCGAAGGCATGATTTGTTCGGCTGAAGAGCTGGGTATTGATGAAAGATTAGTGCCTGCTGAATACAGGGGAGGCATTATGGTTCTGCCGGAGGACAGTGACATCGGTTCGGATGCGTTGGCCCGCTTGGATCTTGATGATCACATCCTGGAGCTCGAGCTAACCCCTAACCGTTCGGATTGTTTAAGCATGATAGGTGTCGCTTATGAAGTGGGGGCCATTTTAGATCGGGAAGTCCATCCGCCGCGCGTTCGCGTGGAGGAAAATCAGGACAACATTGAGGACCATGTTCAGGTGGAAATTAATGCGCCGGATTTATGCGGCCATTATGTGGCCCGTAAAGTACGTCAGGTGAAAATCGGTCCGTCTCCGTTATGGCTGCAAAACCGTCTGTTAAGCGCAGGCATTCGCCCGATCAACAATGTCGTCGATGTGACCAACTATGTCATGATGGAATATGGGCAACCCTTGCATGCGTTTGATGCCCGCAAGGTGCAAGACGGCCGGATTATTGTTCGCCGCGCAGATGACGGGGAACAAGTGGTCACATTGGATGACAAGGAGCGTACTTTAAAGAAAGAGATGCTGGTCATTGCCGATCCCCAGAAAGTGATTGCCGTTGCCGGAGTGATGGGGGCAGCGAATTCTGAAGTGACGCCGGAGACGACGGAAATCATCCTGGAATCCGCCTATTTTGCGGGAGAATCGGTCCGCCTGACTTCCAAAGCGCTTGATTTAAGATCTGAGGCCAGCCTGCGCTTTGAAAAAGGGGTCGATCCGGAAGGGATTTATGCCGCGGTGGATCGAGCGGCGACACTGATCGCTGAATTTTCCGGAGGAGAAATCGTTCGAGGCATATCCGAGCACAAGGTTGCCGATTTTCCCCGGAAGGACATTTCACTCAATATCATTCATTTAAATGAAGTGTTAGGCACTTCGCTGACACCGCAGGAAGTGACTCGTATTTTTGACCGTTTAACGTTTGATTATGAATATTTAGGTCATGAAATCCGGGTTGAAATACCGACACGCAGGCAGGATCTGCAAATTGAAGAAGATTTGATGGAGGAAGTGGCGCGATTATACGGGTATGATCACATTCCGACCACCTTGCCCAAAGGGGTGACCACACCCGGTTCCCGGACCGAAAGACAGAAACTGCGGCAAAAGGTCAGGCGGTACTTACAGGGGGCCGGATTACAGCAGGTCCTAACCTATTCTTTGACCAACCGGAAGTATGCGGATTGGGGCAGCTTGTTTAACGAACGGGCACGCCCCATCGGATTATCCATGCCCATGAGCGCGGAGCGCAGCCATTTGAGAACGACGCTCGTGCCTCATTTACTGGAAGTTCTTCGTTATAATAAAAACAGAAGAATGGAAGATGCCCATATTTTTGAAATCGGGAATACGTATTTAACCGGACAAACACGATTGCAGGAGTTACCGGAGGAAAAGGAAGTCGTTAGCGGCGCGTTCACCGGACTGTGGCAGCATCATCCTTGGCAAAATGAACAAATTCCCGTTGATTTTTACGTGGTCAAAGGTGTGATTGAAGGTTTGCTGGCCAAATTAGGCATCGCTGAGGTCATCTTTGAAACATACACGAGAGAAGGTTATCATCCGGGCCGAACGTCCCTGCTGAAAATAGGAGATGACATCCTGGGCTTGATGGGTCAAATTCATCCCCAGGTGCAGCAAGCGTTTGAGTTGGATGCGGTTTACGTGTTTGAACTGGATGTGGACGTGTTGCTCAATCATTTGCCCGGTGAAATCACGTTCCGCTCTTTACCGAAGTACCCGAGCATAGAAAGGGATATGGCCCTCATCGTTGATCGGCATATACCTGCAAGCCACTTAATAAAGACGATCAAGGAAGCGGGTGCGCCGCTGCTTCAATCGGTGCATGTATTTGATGTTTATGAAGGCGAGCATGTTCCGGATGGAAAGAAGAGCATCGCTTTCTCACTGGTTTACCAGGAGCCCGAAAGAACATTGACCGATGAAGAAGTCAGTCAAATCCAGGCGCGCATGATCCGCCGGCTCGCCAGTGAATGGCAGGCCGAGCTGCGACATTAATGACGTCCAGGAAATGACGTCCGAGGAACTTCCATGTTAAGATAGGGGTAGATGGTAATGAGAGAATAAAGTGATGAAAAGCACCAAGGGGGAGCTTTTTGTGAGAAACGACCGTAAAAATAAAGCCACAGTCGAAATATATGGGCAAAAATATACTTTCGTTGGTAAAGTCAGTGAAAGCTATATTCAGGAGATTGCTGCTTTTGTGGATGAAAAAATGAATGAACTCGCCGAGAAAAATCCGTCTTTGGATATGACGAGAGTGGCCGTCCTGACGGCCGTCAATTTGGCGGAAGACTACTTTTCCTTGCAAAAAGACTATGAAGACCTTTTGAAACTGATCGAAGAGCAAACGAAAAACGAGAAAAGCAAGTAATAAGCGAAAGTAGGTATGAAAGAGGGAACAGCGATGAACATACTGGATTTACTGATCATTGTCTTTCTTATCCTGGGCACGGTGATCGGCTATCGAAAAGGTCTGATCTTGCAGGCGATGAATTTGCTCGGGTATGTCGTTGCGTTGGTGGTGGCTTTTCGCTTTGCGACGGATGCCGCCCCTTTCATCGGCCGCATCGTCCCTTTTTCCGGACCGGACATGGCGGACGGTTCGCTTTTGTCTGGTCTGTTTGACGGTCAATCCGTGCTTTATACAATCATTGCCTTTCTGCTCCTCTTTATTTTAACGAAAGTGTTCATGTCCATTTTGGCCCGTATACTGCACGGCATTGCCAAGCTGCCTGGATTAAACTTGATCAATCGTTTGTTGGGCGGAGGGTTAGGCCTTGTCCAGGTTGCGCTCTTCAGTTTCATTACTATACATGTCCTCAAGTTTCTGCCCTGGGAAACGGGACAGATGTGGGTCGAACAATCGTCCATTGCTTTGTGGCTGCTGGAGCAAAGTCCGTTATTTCGATCATCGTTCTTTGTCCTCGGGTTGAATGGGTGGTCATTGAATGGGTGGTAAGTCGTTCTAAGCATCTCATTCGTTTTCAGGGGGCGGATCATGATAAACTTTTAAACAGGATAGTGAAAACAGCTTCAGAAGGAGGGAGCGGACATGGCGGAAAAGAACAAGGTGAAATTGACGGCATTGACTTCCAAGGGCGGATGAGGATGCAAAATTGGTCCGGAGGACCTGGCGCAAGTTTTGCGTCATTTACCCGAAAACGTCCCCAATCCGAATTTGCTCGTCGGTTTGGACACGTCCGATGATGCGGGCGTCTATAAACTGACTGACGAGCTGGCGCTTGTCCAAACGGTCGACTTTTTCACGCCCATTGTCGATGATGCGTACATGTTCGGTCAAATCGCCGCGGCGAACTCGTTGAGCGATATTTACGCCATGGGCGCCAAACCGTTAACCGTTTTGAACCTACTGGGCTTTCCCGTGAAAACATTGGATCAAACAATCGCCGCAGACATCTTGCGCGGTGCGGCTGACAAAGTGGCCGAGGCCGGGGCGACTCTTGTCGGTGGTCATTCCGTAGATGACAGCGAACCTAAATTCGGTCTGGCTTGTACCGGAGTCATTCATCCCGATCAAATCCGTTCGAACGCTTCTGCCAAGCCTGGAGATCGGCTCATTCTCACCAAGCCGATCGGGGTCGGGATTCAAACGACCGCGATTAAAAAAGATTTGCTGACCCCGGAACAATTGGAACGGGTCATGCAAGTGATGGCCACATTGAATAAAATGCCGGCGGAGATCATGCAAAATTATGCGACACATGCTTGTACGGAT
Source organism: uncultured Bacillaceae bacterium (assembly GCA_937967685.1). Taxonomy (GTDB): domain Bacteria; phylum Bacillota; class Bacilli; order Caldalkalibacillales; family Caldalkalibacillaceae; genus CALBTX01. The sequence goes on from CALBTX010000016.1 coordinate 5,378, forward strand.
GTGACCGGCTTTGGATTGTTGGGACATGCTTCCGAAATGGCCAAAGGGAGTGAACTCGGTTTGGTGATTCACTTGGAAAAAGTGCCAGTGTTGGACGGGACGCGATCTTTTGCCGAGCAGGGGATTGTTCCCGGAGGTTCCAAGTCCAATCACAAGTGGTTAAGTGATGATGTCCGCTATGAAGCCGGGATTGATGAAGTGGACCAGCTGATTTTGTGTGACGCCGTCACTTCCGGCGGATTGCTGATTGCCGTCTCGGAAGAAGATGCAGTGGCTTTGTTGGAGGCGTTGAGAAAAGAAGGTGTTGAAGCGGCTGAAATCGGATATGTCACACCGGAACACCCCGGCAAGATTCAGGTGAGAAGATAGGTTTCAGTTTTAAGTTTGAGTGTGAAGTTTGACACGGCCAAGGTGTCTTTTGACGCCTTGGCCTTTTGCTGCCCTGTGTGAAAAGAACTATCCTCTGTTTTTGATCAGCATCTTTTCGATATAAAATACCACCTGATACATCAGGGCGGCCAGACAGGCAATAATGACCAAGCTCATTAAAACGAGGGTGAAGTTAAACACTTGAAAGCCGTAAATAATTAAGTAGCCTAACCCTTGTGCGGCGACGAGATATTCTCCGACGATGACGCCTACCCATGACAATCCGACATTGACTTTGAGCGTGGAAACTATCGTCGGAAAAGAAGCGGGCAGGATCACTTTTTGATAGATTTGTTTTTTGTTTCCGCCGAACGTTTGGATGACTTTGATGTAGTTCGGGTCGACTTCCTTGAAACTGGTATATATGGTGATCGTGGTAATGATCACGGTCACGGCCAAGGCCATCGCTGTGACTGAGAAAAATCCGGGCCCCAAACCGACGATCAGCAACGGACCGAGAGCCACTTTGGGCATGCTGTTTAACACAACGAGGTAAGGTTCCAATACTTTATCCAAGAAAGGAGACCACCAGATGATCGAAGCGAGCAGGGTGCCAAAGACTGTTCCGAGCACGAAGCCGACGACGGTTTCCGAGAGTGTCGTGGTCATATGCGGAAACAGATTGCCATCAGCGATATTTGTCAAAAGCAGCGCCCAAATTTTTGTCGGCTGGCTGAAGATGAGCGGGTCAATCCATTTTTGAACTGATGCGATCTCCCACAAAACAATAAAACCTACAAGGAGCAGCAATTGTACGCTTCTCACTTTGATACGCTCTTGCTTTTGCTTCTGGAGATAACGCTGATGAATCTTGACGGGATCAATCTTCATCTTCTTCAAGCTCCTTCCACATCTGGCGAAAGAGTTCATGAAAACCTTCAGCTTCACGGGCCTGAAAAGGAAGCTTTCGGCGAAGCTCTTCCGCAATCACGACTTCTTTCTTGATTTGACCCGGATTACGCTTCAAAATAATGATTCGGTCGCTCATGGCGATCGCCTCTCCAATATCATGTGTAACGAGAATCGCTGTTTTTTCATGTTTTTTCAATGTGTCGAACACGAGGTCTTCCAGGCGTAATTTAGTCTGGTAATCGAGAGCGGAGAAAGGTTCATCCAAAAGCAGGATGTCCGGATTGGTGACTAAGGTGCGCACTAACGCCGCCCTTTGGCGCATGCCCCCCGATAATTGTGACGGATAATGATTTTTGTATCTCGACAGTCCCATTTCGTGAAGCAGAAACTGGGCGTAATTTTCGTTTTCTTTTGTTCTTTTACCCATAATTTCCAAACCGATGCATACATTTTCAATGATCGATTTCCATTCAAATAAATAGTCAGACTGAAGCATATACCCCACCTTTGAACTTGGTCCACGCAACGTCTCCCCATTGATCCGAATCATCCCTTGTGTCGGCCGAATAATTCCGGCCAAGCAGGAGAGGATGGTTGTTTTGCCGCATCCGCTGGGTCCGACCAAACTGAGGAATTCTCCCTGAGCGATGGACAGGTCAATATGGCTGATGGCTTCATTTGCCTCTGCCTTGCTCACATAGACGTGGGTCAAATCGCGCATCTCAATAAACGCATGAGCAGACACATGATTCGCCTCCTTGAAGATGCGGATATCTGTGTTGATAACATAGTTTATGCGTTTGACCACAAGAAGTGCGAATGAAACTCGGCTGTGGGAAAATAGCTGTTGATCAAGGGAAACGCGCTGTTGACCGAGGGAAATGCCCTGCCGATCGACGGGATGTAAGCCGTCATTTTGACCCCGGGGATTGATGGGGTTGGGCTTTCGGTTTGCAATTGGGCAAAAATGGAGATATTCTTAATTTGGAAGGGGAGTGATCAGGATGAATATTGCTTTTTTCCTCGTACCCAAAAAAGAAGTTGTTTATTTGACGGATGATGCGACAATGCGTCAAGCCATGGAAAAAATAGAGTACCATCAATATACGGCCATTCCCATTCTTGATGGGCAAGGAAAATATGTCGGGACACTGACGGAAGGAGACTTGCTGTGGAAATTGAAAAATACGCCCGGTCTAACGTTTGATTCGACCAGTCGCATTCCTTTGAAAGATGTCCCTTTGAGAAAGAAAAACGAGCCGGTGCAAATTGATGCCCATATCGAAGATTTGATCTCATTGGCAGTTTCTCAAAATTTTGTTCCCGTCGTCGATGACCACGGAGTATTTATAGGGATTGTCAGAAGAAGAGAAATGATTGAGTATTGCACAAATATGTTTTTGGAGCATAATGAAGTTGGAAAAACGAACAATATGGATATTTGAGTGGTGCATAATGAAGCTGGAAAAACGAACCATTTGGATCAATGGATATTTGAGCGGACAGAATAGATGCGGAGATGTCATCCACAATAAAAACATCCCTGCCTTTTCGGGCAGGGTTTTAAATTTTTATTGGTTGACGGCCTTCTCGGCGAATTCATTGTTGACAAGCGTGGAATGGTCCACGCGTTCTTCCAGTTCTCCAGCATCTTCAATGATATCTTGCAGGCGATCCCACTCTTCCTCATCCAGAATCGGATCAAGGTCAAAAGATTCCTGTGCTTTATAACGTTCCAGCACATTTTCAATCACTTCCAAATCCGTATCTTCAAAATATGGGGCCAGGGACTTGGCAACCGTTTCAACGGGTTGTTCATAGACCCACAGTTGTGCCTGGTGGATAGCGTTTGTAAATTTCTGAATGACATCTTCGTTTTCCTTCATGTAACTCTCCCTGGCCATAAACGACGTGTAAGGTATCTTCCCGCTTTCTTCCCCGAAGGAAGCGACAACATGACCGATGCCTTCCGCTTCAAAGACGGTGGCCTGGGGTTCAAACAGTTGTACAAATTCTCCCGTGCCGGAAGCAAATGCGTTGGGAATATTGCCAAAATCTATGTTCTGAATCAACTCTAAATCTGCGTGGGGCTCAATGCCGTTCTTTCGCAGCACATATTCACCGACCATTTGCGGCATTCCCCCGCGTCGCTGTCCCAGGAACACACTGCCTTTCAAGTCTTCCCATTGAAAGTCTTCAACGGATTCCCTGGAGACCAGAAATGTACCGTCGGTCTGCGTGAGTTGGGCAAAATTGATCACTGGATCTTCTGTCCCTTGTTGATAGACGTAAATACTTGTTTCACTGCCGACCAAAGCGACATCCGCCCCGTCTGACAGAAGGGCGGTCATCGTCGTGTCTCCGCCCCAAGTCGTGGTCAGTTCCACATCGAGACCTTGCTCTTCAAAAAAACCTTCGCTGAGGGCGACATACTGAGGGGCATAAAAAATCGAACGCGTCACTTCGGCAAGACGGACTTTTTCTAGTTCGTCCGTGGATGAGCTGCATGCCGAAAGAATCACAGCCGTGCCGAGAAGAAGGAGTAGACCAAGGCGAAGCCGGGTAACCATTAAACGCACACACTCCTTATGCTTGATTTGATTGGGATGTTTTATCCTATCTTATTCAGTCAAGGAGAATGTGTGTGAG
>CALBTX010000017.1 GCA_937967685.1 uncultured Bacillaceae bacterium
AGAGAAAATGTTAAAGGGTTCAGGGATGAATTCGATGAGACGAGAAAGAATATCGAAGAGTTTAGAGAAGATTTCGAACAGACGAGAGAGTATATCGAAGAGTTTAGAGAAGAATTCGACAAGACGAGGGACTATATTCAAGGATTCAGAGAAGAATTTGATGAGTTCAGACTTGAAGTGAGCACCGATTTGAAAATATTAAAAGGCGGTCAGCAGGGGATTCGGGCCGAAATCACCGACCGTTTTGCCGAAGTGAAATCGGAACTGAACCAATTGAGAGGTGATATCGAGATCACTTATCACAAAACGGCCCAAAATGAGTTGGAATTGCTGCGCCTTAAACGGCAGTCAACGCCTTAAACGGCAGTCAACATAAGCTGAGCGGAAAATAAAAATAATATAAAGTGCTTGTACCTTGTTCGGCTAACGTTCAAATGCGTTGAACAAGGTTTTTTGTTTGTCACCTCTACCTTCACTTCTTTCATGACATCTACCACACTTGATGGGCTTGCCACCACTATGAGCACGCTTGATGATGAACTTGCCTCTTGATGGATTCATCTCATTTTGGCCTTTTGCGACCCCGGATGTTCTATGAGGCTTAAACTCCCTATAGATTATTAATAAAAATAATTTTTTAAAAATTGACTTGATTTGTTCTATTTCATTGATTAAACTTTAGTTAGAAAAGAATGTTTACTAACAAACTTGTTTCAAATGTAGTTTGATTCAAACGTTGTTTGAAATGAATGGTTTGCGACATCGGTGTTAGTGGCCGTAGCGCTGTCTTCACTTTATTTTTTGAATGGAGGGATTGAATGCGTTTACAAGGAAAAACCGCCATTGTTACAGGTGCAGGAAGAGGAATTGGTCGGGCCATCGCCCGCAAATTTTTAGAAGAAGGGGCCCGTGTCGCCATTTGTGATCTGGAAAGGGAGAGGCTTACGAAAGCTCATCAAGAATTGGCGCCATTAGGTGAGATTTGTTCTCTGGTGACCGATGTCACCCAAAGGAAGGACATCGAAAAACTCATCCAGCTAACCAAAAAGGAGTTTGGCCGAATTGATATTTTGGCGAATAATGCAGGGATTGCCAGGTTTGAATCTTTTTTGGAAGCAACGGATCCAAACTGGCAGGCGACATTGGACGTGAATCTGACGGGGGTATTTCTTTGTTCGCAAATGGTGGCCAAAGAAATGAAGGCACAAGGATCAGGTGGGGCGATTGTGAATATGGCTTCCAGCAACGGTATTTTGGCTGAAGAAGGGTTGGCCGCTTATAACGCCAGTAAAGCCGGGGTCATCCTTCTTGGAAAAACGATGGCTATCGAACTCGCTCCTTATCACATTCGCGTCAATTCCGTCTGCCCTGGTTTTATTTTGACGGATTTGGCGTTGGAAGGGGGCATGTCCGAAGAAACCGTAAAAAATTACACATCCAAAATTCCGCTCAATCGCTATGGAAAAGTGGAAGAGGTGGCCAATGCATTCTGTTTCCTAGCTTCAGACGAGGCTTCCTTTATTACCGGCACTGAATTGATCGTTGATGGGGGGCAGCTCTGCCAGGAATAGGCAGCTCTGTCGGTGTCAGAAATAGAAGGCTCAGTAGGGAATAGGCAACTTTGTCATAAATAGGCAGCTCTGTCGGGAATAGATAGCTCTATCAGGAGTAGCAGCTCAGGAAGGAGGAAGAACGATTGTACACTGAACAAATCAACAAGTGGGTTGATGGCCATCGTCATGAAATCTTGGCATTCAACAAGAAATTAGTTTCCATTCCCAGTGAAAATCGCTATCCAACAGGAGATGAGGCTCAGGTTCAGGAAGTGATTTTCAGTACATTACAAGCATTGGGGTGTGAAATGGACCGCTTTTTACCGACGGAAGTTTCCGGACTCAGTGAACACCCGGCTTATCTGGACGGCAGGGAATATGCCAACAGGCCCAATGTGGTCGGCATGAAAAGCGGAAGCGGCGGCGGGCGTTCCCTTATGTTTTCGGGGCACATGGATACGGTTCCGCAAGGAGACGATCCCTGGTCTGTAGATCCATACGGGGGTGATATCAGGGAAGGCAAGCAATACGGATTGGGAATTTTTGATATGAAAGGAGGGATGGCCGCCGCCATCATGGCTTTGCATTCACTGCATGATCTGGGCATACAGCTTAAAGGCGATGTCCTCATCGAAACGGTCGTTGATGAAGAGTATGGCGGGGCCAATGGCACGTTGGCCAGTCGGTTGCGGGGTCATGCCGCCGATATCGCCATCATTCCGGAGCCGTCCAATTTGGCGATATGCCCTGAGGCCCAAGGAGGCAGCATGTTTCGGATCATTTTTTCGGGTAGGCCCGGAAGGTCGTTCAGCGGAGAACGGCTGGAAAACCCTGTGTTTGCCGCGGCCAGGTTTTTGGATATTTTTCGGGAATACGAACTGGCTCATCTCCACAAACGGTCTACATCCAAGTTTTATGTCAATGGCCCCGGATTGCCGGCCTATGTTCAAGGGATGAAGGCGGGTCCAGTCCAACTTCCGCTGTGTGACCGAGTGCCCAGCAAATGTGAAATCGACGTTTGGATCCAATGTTATCCCGAAACGACCGAAGAAGAACTTTATCAAGATTTCGTCGGGTTTTATGAAGAAAAGTCACGCGGCGATGAAATCTTGCGAGAGATGAAACCGGAGATCCGCAAGCTGATTCGATTTTTACCCGGTTCAGGCGTTCCCGAGAACCATCCCATGCTCAACGTGGCGACAGAAGTGGCCAAACATTATTACAAAAACGGTCTGCCCGTGCAAGGGGCACCGTTTGCCTGTGATTCATTCATGTTTAATCTGTACAGTGATACACCGGCCATCATCTGGGGGCCCAAAGGGGGAAACGCCCATGCGCCGGATGAGTTTATTTATGTTGAGGATTTCCTGAATTTGGTGAAAATGTACGCTTTGACGATGGTTGAATGGTGTGGTGTCAACCATGGATAACAGCGAAAGGAAGCGTCAGGATGACATGGATGGAGATATGAGGAAGCGCCGGGATGACATGGATGGAGATAAAAGGAAGCGTCGGGATATGGATAGAGATAAAAGGAAGCGTCGGGATATGGATGGAAACAAAAGGAAACATTGGGATGAGTGGTTGTCCAGCCCGTATTTATGGATTTTACCCAGTTTGCTGCTCATGTTTATCGTCATTTTTATCCCTATCGTTGAGTTGTTCATGACGTCGTTTTCCACGATAAGTTTGGCCGGTGTGCGCAAAGGATTCAACGGTTTGGACAACTACGTCGCCATTTTTCAAGATGACACGTTCTATTTGGTGCTTAAAAATACGCTTGTCTGGACGATTTTCGTGGTCGGTATCAGCACGGCCCTTTCCATGGGGATCGCAGTGCTTCTCAACCGGAAGTTTCCGGGCAGAAAGATTGTCCGGGCCGCGCTGATTGTCCCCTGGGCTGTATCCTTAATTATTACAGCGGCCATTTGGAAATGGATTTTGGACTACAACTACGGCACATTCAACTACTTATTCACAAAATTGAACATCATTAATGAAAACATTTATTGGCTAGCGAATCCGAGTCTGTCTTTTCCGGCGATGATCGGGGTGGGTATTTTCGTCACTATACCGTTCACATCATTTGTCCTGTTATCCGGATTGCAATCTATCTCCAACGATTTATATGAAGCGGCCAGTGTGGACGGCGCTGATGGATGGGGCAAATTTTGGCGTATTACCCTGCCTTTGTTAAAACAGCCGTTAACAGTCAGTCTTGTTTTAAATACGATATACGTCTTCAATTCGTTCCCGATTATTTGGACGATGACTCAAGGGGATCCGGTGAACAAAACTGATACGGTCATCACCTATCTGTACAAACTGGCTTTTCAAAGCAGTAAGATGGGAGAGGCAGCAGCCGTATCGGTGATCAGCTTCCTCATTCTGCTCATGTTCACGTTGTTTTATGTGTACATGACTTTCAGGAAGGAGTCGTCATGATGCCGTATTTCAAACTTTGGAAATTTTCAACCTTAATCATCGCTTATCTACTTTGTATCATGCTGTTGTTTCCGTACGTGGTCATGCTCATCACTTCCTTAAAGAGTCCTTCCGAAGTGTATAACATACCGCCGACCTTTTTGCCGACGGAGTGGACCTTCTCCAACTTCGTTGACATTTGGCAAGTCATACCTTTAAGCACTTATATTTTAAATACGATTTGGATTGCCGCCGGGGCAACGATTGTGGCACTGCTCTGTTCCATACCCGCTGCCTATGTATTATCCAGGATCAATTTTAGAGGTAAAAGGCTGTACTTGTATTTGGTTCTTATCACTCAAATGTTTTCCCCGATTGTGTTATTGGTCGGTTTGTATCGTGTCATTCACTGGCTGGGTCTGATGGATTCGGTCTGGGGACTGATTCTCGTCAATGCGGCCTTTACTCAAGCCTTCGCCATCTGGCTGTTGACAGGTTATTTCTCGACCATTCCCCGTGAGCTGGAACAGGCGGCCTGGATTGATGGCTGCACGAAGTTCCAGGCGCTGCGGAAAGTGGTTTTGCCTTTGGCGGTACCCGGAATCATCACAACGGTTATTTTCGTCTTTGTTATGGCTTGGAATGAATTTGTCGTTGCTTTGACGATTATTTCTTCCGATGAATCGAGACCGTTAACCGTTGGCATCCATGCCTTCTTTGGCAAGTTTGATGTGCAATGGCAATATTTGTTTGCGACGTCACTCGTGGCCGTCATTCCCGTTGTCATTTTATTTTTGGCCATTGAAAAGTATCTGGTGAGCGGGCTCACATCAGGCGGTGTGAAAGATTGATCACTCATCTGGCAATCAATCTGCTGACTTCTAAGTTGGAGGAGAGATGACATGTTGGAGCATATTGAAACACCGGCTCTTGTCGTTGATTTAGACAAAATGGAAAACAATTTGCGGAAGATGAAGCAAATCGCCAGGAAAAAGAGGGTGAAATTGCGTCCGCATGTTAAAACACACAAAAGTCCGTATATTGCTTTAAAACAGATCGCCTTGGGAGCGGACGGCATTACCGTGGCCACATTAGGCGAGGCGGAGGTGATGCGTCGCCACGGAATCACCGATATTTTAATTGCCTATCCCATTGTCGGACGAAATAAATTGGCCAGACTCAAACGTCTGGCCGAAGGGGCGGACATGACCGTTTCCTTGGATAGTATCGAAGTGGCCAGAGGGATCGACGCCGTGGGAGAAAGTTTGCAAAGAAAGATGCCCGTTTATGTCGAGGTGAATACAGGGCTGAATCGAGTCGGCCGGCAACCCAATCATGAAACCGTGCAGTTGATCAAAGAGTTACGGCAACTTCCTTATCTGGACATCGTCGGTTTGATGACTCACGGCGGTTATGCCTATAAAGCAAAGACGGTGGAAGCACTGCAGGAGGCCGCCCGTTCCGAAGGGGAACAGCTGGTGCAAACGAAACATCTGGTCAAAGCAGAACTGGGGCTCGACATCCCTGAAATCAGTGTCGGTTCAACCCCGACCGCTTTGGCTGATATCGTCGCTTACGGGGTGACGGAGATGCGCCCGGGCACGTATGTGTTTCATGACGCCACTTTATACTCGTTAGGTGTGGTCACAGAGGAGGAATGTGCCCTGACCATTTGCACAACGGTCGTCAGCCATCCGGCCCCTCATCGATTCATCGTAGATGCCGGTTCCAAGACGTTGACGTCGGACAAAGGCGTGTTTACAAAAGGTTACGGTTTGATTAAGCATTCCAAAGAAGTATGGATCAGCTGGTTGTCTGAAGAACATGGTGTCGTTGAATTGGAAGGGCCTTCTGCTTACAAAATCGGCGATCAGTTAGAAATTATCCCCAACCATGTCTGTCCGGCCGTCAACCTGGCTGATGCATTGATCGGTGTCCGAGACGGTCGGTTTGAGCGCATCATCCAAGTCGAAGCACGGGGGAAAAACCAATGATCCAATTGCATCAACCATTCATTCAGGAACGAAACTATGGCTGCCGGATTGAACAGTGGGGCACTTATAAAGGCATGCGCACCATCGTCATGCAAAATGAATTCATTCGGCTTTCGCTTTTGCTTGATAAAGGGACGGATATTTATGAATTGCTATACAAACCACTGGACATTGACTTTTTATGGCGCTCACCACAGGGTATTCGCCATCCGAACGATATCCCTTCGATCAGTAATCCCGAAGGTGTTTTTGCCGATGTTTACCCGGGGGGTTGGCAGGAAGTGTTCCCCTCTGGCAGCGGCCCATCGGTTTATCGAGGTGCCTGGCTCGGTTTTCACGGAGAGGTGGCTGTTAGTCCTTGGGAATACGAGATCATGATCAACAGACCGGATTTTATTGAAGTGAAGTTGACAACGAGAACGTTGCGCACCCCATTTATTTTGGAAAAAAAGATTGCGATATCAGCCCGGGAATCGATGTTCACCATCGATGAACAAGTGCTGAATTACGGCAAGACAGATTTGCATTACATGTGGGGCCACCATCCAAGTTTTGGAGGACCGTTTCTCAGCGAGGATTGCATTTTGAACTTGCCTCCGTGTACGGTGTTCACTCACCCGCAAAAAACGGGAGAGAAGATGAGGTTTTTACCCAGGCAGCAATTTCAGTGGCCTGAAGGTTTAGATGCGGATGGCAATGTGGTCGATCTGCGCCAAATTCCCGGAAAAAATCTGGCAGCAGCAGACATGCTTTACGCGGCGGACTATACAGAAGGTTGGTTTGCGCTGACCAATCTGCAAAAAGGGGTGGGGATCGGCATGGTCTGGGATGTGTCAGACTATCCTTACATGTGGATTTGGCAGGAATTTGGAGGGACATTGGAGCATCCTTGGTACGGCAATGCGTATACGTTGGCGGTTGAGCCGTTCACAAGTTTACCGGGAAAAGGGGAACACGGTTTGCAAGAATCAATCGCCAATGGGACCGCAGCTTTGCTTCGCGCCGGCAGCGTAGTCCGCAAAAAATTAAAAGTGGTCATTTATGAATCGAAGCATCCCGTGAAGAGAATCGCCTTAAACGGTCAGGTGGAAAGAGACCATGCTTAATCAAATGATGTTTGG
>CALBTX010000018.1 GCA_937967685.1 uncultured Bacillaceae bacterium
TGCTTTTGTCTGTCTTGTTCTTGCTTTTGTCTGTCTTGTTCTTGCTTGTCATCTGTTTCATGCTGTTGTTCGGTTTCTTCCGTAGATTTCTCCTTCTCCTGATCACTCATCGATCGGTCACCCGCTTTCCTGTTTTTGCTTCATAGCGGATTTTTTCCTTCAGCTTATTAATCCCGTATAACAACGCTGCCGGATTCGGCGGGCACCCCGGAATGTACACATCGACTGGTACGATCTGATCTACACCTTTGACGACGGAGTATGAGCGAACATACGGACCACCGGCCGTCGCACAAACCCCCATCGAAATGACGTATTTCGGCTCGGGCATTTGATCATACAAACGTCGTAAGACAGGCGCCATTTTCTTCGTGACGGTTCCGGCCACAATCATGCAATCGGCTTGACGGGGGGAAGCGCGGAACATCACGCCGTACCGGTCCTGGTCAAAATGAGCGGCGCCCGTGCCCATCATTTCAATCGCACAGCAGGCCAGGCCGAATTGCAACGGCCACAATGATCCGCTTCGGGCCCATCCCTTCAATTGCTCCAAACTGGTGACCAACACATTGCGTTTCAACTCTTCCTGTTCTTCGAGGGTGATGTCCTCCAGTTTTAACTCCATCTTAACACCTTCTTTTTCCAAGCATAAATTAATCCCAGCAGTAAGAAGAGAACAAAGATGAGCATTTCAACCAAAGCGAACAGACCCAATTCCCGGTATGCGACCGCCCACGGATATAGAAAAACTGTTTCCACATCAAACAGAACAAATAATAAGGCGATGACATAATAGCGGACATGGAATCGAACGCGGCTGTCTCCCAATGGATCAATTCCACTTTCATAGGGAATCCCTTTGGCCGCACTCGGGTTATGCGGGCGGAGGAAGCGCCCCGCCGTCAGCGCGACGATCGGCAAGAGCACACCCAGTAACAGAAAAGCGCTAACCATCAGATAATTATTCTGATAAATAAATGATAATTCCATGCGGCATGATCCCTCCAAGATGATGACACCTGTATGTTCACCAATCTCTCAATCTGTAAATCCCAATCAATTATAACAAATGTCCCTGTGAGTGTCTAACTAAACTATCATTCCATCAACCATCGACAAATACAGTCTAACAGCCGCTGGCACCAAAATAAAAGATTGAAACAGCGGATAAAAACAGTAAAAACTCACCGAAAAGAACCTGGCGGTCCCCTTCGGTGAGCCGTTTCAAGCATTTATGATTTGGCAACCTGCAAGCGGGTTTCTGCCTTCTGCAAATCTTGTTGATACTCTTCGTACTCCGGATCTGACGGGTCTAAGCCTTGTAATTTTTGTTCAGCACGTGCCTTCGCTTCTTGTGCCCGGTCGACATCAATCTCTTCCGCTCGCTCCGCGGTTTCAGCCAAAACAGTCACTTTATCCGGCCGCACTTCCAAAAAGCCTCCGCTGATCGCCAACTGAAGTTCACCGTCACTCTGCTTAATGCGGATGGGGGCAATCTTCAGCGGCGTGACGAGCGGAATATGCCCGGCCAGCACGCCAAGTTCCCCGTCCGCCCCCTTGGCGATGACCATCTCAGCCTCCCCTTCAAACACGGTGCGTTCCGGTGTGACGATATCGACTTGAACGGTCTTCATTTCAATTCCTCCCCTAATGAGGGTTTACATGTTTTTCGCTTTCTCTACGGCTTCCTCAATCGTACCGACGAAGAGGAAGGCGTCTTCAGGGAGATCGTCATGTTTGCCATCCAAAATTTCTTTGAAGCTGCGAACCGTTTCTTTCACCGGTACATATTTGCCGGGCATACCTGTAAATGGTTCGGCAACATGGAAAGGCTGTGACAAGAATTTTTGGATTCGGCGCGCCCGGGCCACGATCAGTTTGTCTTCATCAGATAGTTCATCCATACCGAGAATGGCGATAATGTCCTGCAGTTCGTTATAGCGCTGTAAGATTTGCTGCACACCGCGGGCCACTTGGTAATGTTCTTCCCCGACAACGGCAGGGCTCAAAATACGGGAGGTGGAAGCCAGCGGGTCCACCGCGGGATAAATCCCGATCTCCGTCAGTTTACGCTCCAGGTTTGTCGTCGCATCCAGGTGGGCAAACGTCGTTGCCGGCGCCGGGTCTGTGTAGTCGTCGGCCGGCACGTAAATCGCCTGGATGGATGTGACCGAACCTTTTTTCGTCGACGTGATTCGCTCTTGCAAGGCTCCCATTTCCGTGGCCAAAGTCGGCTGATAACCGACCGCGGACGGCATCCGGCCCAGCAAGGCGGATACTTCCGAACCGGCTTGAGTAAAGCGGAAAATGTTATCGATAAATAAAAGCACGTCCTGACCTTCCCTGTCACGGAAATGTTCAGCCATCGTCAACCCGGTCAAGGCGACGCGCAGGCGAGCTCCGGGAGGTTCGTTCATCTGTCCGAAGACCATCGTCGTTTTATCAATAACACCGGATTCTTTCATTTCATAGTACAGATCGTTTCCTTCACGGGTCCGTTCGCCGACACCCGCAAAAACGGACAGTCCGCCGTGCTCCTGAGCAATGTTGTTGATCAATTCTTGAATCAATACAGTCTTACCAACCCCTGCTCCGCCAAACAGGCCGATCTTACCGCCTTTGGCATACGGAGCAAGCAGGTCGACCACTTTAATGCCTGTTTCCAAAATTTCTTCAGTCGTGGACAGTTGCTCGAAATCTGGGGCCTGTCGATGGATCGGGTCTGTCTCAGCCTGAACGTCCCCTTGTTCATCGATCGGCTCACCGAGAACGTTGAAGACGCGTCCCAACGTTGACCGGCCGACGGGAACAGAAATGGGAGCCCCTGTATCCACCGCTTCCATGCCGCGCACAAGTCCGTCGGTCGATGCCATGGCGACACAGCGCACGACGTTGTCCCCCAGATGAATGGATGCTTCAACGGTTAATGTTTCTCCATTGCCTCGATCTATCTTAATCGCGTTATATATTTCCGGTAATTCCCCGCTGTCAAATTGCACGTCGACAACCGGGCCCATGACTTGCACGATTCGTCCTTTGTTCACTTTTTTCCCTCCTTGTCAGTGCTAACTCTGCGC
>CALBTX010000019.1 GCA_937967685.1 uncultured Bacillaceae bacterium
GCACGCACGACTTCCTGCACTAAAGCATTGGGTGCGTTGATCGTTAAGTGAACGTCCACCGCAAATGATACCGGACCGACGCAATCGTGAGGTGCAAAAGGAATCTCATAGGCTTCAGCCAGCGTTGCAATACGCTTTCCTTCAGAAATTCCTCCGGTCCAAGTGGGGTCAAAAATAAGGACACCGACGGCATGGTTAGTGAGCATGTCCCTGTATGCCCATCGTGTTCCCAACGTCTCACTCGCCGCAGTTGGAATGTGTGTGGAATTGGCGAACGCTTTCAACGCGTCCATATTATCCATTTTTATCGGATCCTCATACCAAAATGGACGGTAATCTTCGAGCACATGGGCGATCTTCTTCGCCGTGGTCAGATTCCAAAGTGAATGTAACTCGACCATGATTTCAATTTTGTCCCCGACCGCCTGACGAATTTTTTCGAAGGGCACGAGCGCTTTTTTCAAATCTTCGGTTGAAATAAACTGTCCATTAGACGCTTCGGCATAAGGATCAAAAGGCCAGATTTTCATTCCCATGTATCCTTCTTCAATTAAACTCTCTGCCAACTCGTCAGCGCGGTATAAAAAGCCTTCCAAATCTTCATAGGGACCCTTAGCCTTTCCGACCCCCCAGTTGTCCACCGGCAAACTGGCGTGTTTCGGCTTTTGACGGGTGTAATGATAACCTGCACATGTGTTGTAGGCCGGGATCTTTTCCCTTGTCTTTCCACCAAGCAGCTGGTAGATCGGTTGTTGGCTGACTTGACCGAAAATGTCCCATAAAGCAATATCTAGTGCTGAACGCCCGCGATTTTCGACCCCAGTACTTTTTGAACCGATAAACCCAACCATATTTTTCCAATGCTTATCGATTGTCAGCGGATTTTGTCCGAGAAGAACGGCCGCACCCGTTTCATGTATCCATGCTTCGACCGCTTCGGCATTGAAATACGTTTCACCCAGTCCAGTGATCCCTTCATCCGTATGAATCTGCACAAAGCAAATATTGGGAAATTCTGCAAGACGTATCGTTTCCAGCGCAATCATTTTCATGCGATTCACCCTTGCCTGATTTTTTTATTAATTCGTCATACTTATCCAACCATTATACTTATCGAACCATTCTTAACCTGTCATACTTATACTACAATGGTCGTATGCTCATTTCAATTCCGGATGGTTGATTTTATTTTGAGCAATATGCATAATTCGCTTTTGAGACTATGAAAAAAGAGTTTCATTCGGGAGTTCCCTCTCTCAACAGAATTCTCTCGTCATACAGTGCTATCCATTGTTGTGTTTAGGGTTTGTTGACTATTTAAGTGTGCGAAAGTTGAGGACTTAATCTTCAAATATTGCACTTAATCGCCTTATTCCCATTTCTTTTGTAAATAGACTGTTTCTTGATAATTTTATTTCTTTTAGATTACCATTATAAACTACCCTGCCTTCTATATTTAGCAAACTTTGAGGCCTAATCAGATTCCTGGATATTTTGAGATCTGCAATACCGCATTCCTTTAAAATATGGTATACAAATTCCGAACACAAAAATCTATTTTCACTACATTCCGGCTTATTGAATAAGCTGTACAAAAGTCCCTTATAATTATATTTATAAAGGGCGCTATTAGAAATGAAGTAATCCAATAGCGCTTTAGCCTTTTCATACTGCTCTTTGGACACTTCAATCTCAGTTATTACGCCAGGTAAAGTATTACATAATTTGTATACTCCTTTATTGATATCTTCTTTTCTAAATACTCCAATAAAAGGATTATAGGTATTTTTTCTTCCAAAACTATACATTTCATTAAGTTCCTTATCTAAAGAAATAGAGGCATGAGTATATTTATCATTTTTAAAAATTTGCTGTTAATTTTGCTAGCATGAAGGTTGATTTATGAATACTACCATGGTAGTATGTAGATAACAAATTTTTGCCTTAAAAAATACTTAAAAGATTTAGGAGTAACGTGTATGGAATTTAAAATAGATCAGACGAAACCCATTCAGGCTCAAGTTTACGAAACGATTAAAGAATCTATTATTAAACTTCGTTTCAAACCCGGGCAGAGACTCTCGGAAAAAGAATTATCGGAAAAATTACAAGTGAGCAGAACACCGATTCGAGAAGCGTTTATCCGTTTGTCGGAAACCGGACTGCTCGAAGTTTATCCTCAACGGGGGACGTTTGTTTCCTATATTAATCTGCGTGATGTTTATGAAGCCCTGTTTATTCGCGAAGCATTGGAGGTCGCTTCCATTGCCAAAACTTTGGAGAAAGCGACTGACGGGGATGTATCCCTATTGCAGGGAATCATTAAAGAGCAAAAAGTATGTCAAATGAAAGACGATCCCGAAGGTTTTTATAAATTGGATGAACAATTTCATCGAAGTTTAATCTTAATGAGTGGTTACTCCAAAGTGTGGGAGACGATTCAGGCCGTTAAATTGCATTTGGATCGGGTTCGCTATTTGAGTCTCAAATCAGCCCATATTAAGATCAGTTTGTTAATTGAACAACACGAACAGATTTTGGAGGCGATTCGAGACAAGGATGTCAAACAAGCTAAACATTGTCTCGGCTTGCACATCACCAAATTTACTCAAGAGACGATCGACTTTTTTGAACAAAATTACAAGGATTATTTTGCAGAACATTGAAAGAGTGTTGCAAGAGTGTAGATTTTTAAACTTTGCAGCTTTCGCTTGCTAAAAGCGAAGGCTGTTTGTTTGTCTTTAGAGCAAGTGAAGCCTGTATGTATTCGGAGCCATCATCAGACTGATTTTTCATTTGTACTTGAAATTCACTGTGAAATGTAATGGTCTTCCGGGCCATCTTCCGGTCATCAAGAATGGTCTCAAGCGATCGAGTTTCTTTAACTTAATGGATACGCCGAGCCATTTATAGTAAAATGGAATAAACCGAATGTGTTGATCAATGATGATCGAGATTTTTCGGAAAGTCAATGGGTACTTTGACTAGCACAGGAGTGATGGCCTGATGTCTTTACATGAAAAAAATGAACGCCTGGGTGAAATATTACGGGAGATGGACCGGATTTTGCTTGCCTTTTCCGGCGGAGTGGACAGCACGTTTTTGCTCGCCCGTGCTTACGAAGAAATCGGCGATAATGTTTTAGCGGTGATCGCCGCTTCGGAAACGTTTCCAACGCGGGAATTTAATGAAGCGGTGGCCTTGGCGAAAGAAATCGGTGCTCCTCATTTCACGACGGAAGTGAAAGAATTTGAAAATGAGAAATTTGTGGCCAATAATCCGGACCGCTGTTATCACTGTCGGGACGGTTTGCATACGCATTTGACGGCGCTGGCCCGGGAAAAAGGGTATGCTTATGTCGTCGACGGCACGAATGCCAGTGATATGGGCGATTACCGACCGGGCATGAAAGCGCTGCGCGAGAAAGGGATACGCAGTCCTTTGCTTGAGGCGAAGCTGACCAAGGATGATATCCGACAGTTGTCAAAAGAAATGGGTTTGAGAACATGGAATAAACCTTCTTTTGCCTGTTTGTCCTCTCGTATTCCGTACGGGACAAGGATCACAAAGTCGGCGATCGACCGTTTGGATCTGGCCGAAGATTACATGTTTAAACTCGGTTTTTACCAAGTTCGGGTCCGTGATCATGACAAAATGGCCCGCATTGAAGTGATGCCCAATGAATTTGAGAAAGTGCTGGCCCACCATGAGGAGATTCATGCCGCTTTTATTAAATTCGGGTTTCAATACGTGACCCTTGATTTGCAAGGGTATCGAACGGGCAGCATGAATGAGGTGCTGGAGAAGGCTGGATTGGAGCAATGAGCGGTTCACTCAAAAATATTTTACAAGCGGTTGCAGACGGAGAGCTTTCTCCTTCTGCAGCTTTTAACGTTTTAAAAGGATATGAAGATATCGGATTTGCCAAGGTTGATCACCAACGATCCAAAAGAAAGGGTTTTCCAGAGGTCATTTTCGGCGAAGGGAAGACGTCCGAGCAGCTGACAGCCATTTTTCAACGTTTAATGACGAGGCATGAGACTATTTTGGCGACACGCGTGCAGCAAGACAAAGGACAAGCTGTGTCCGACGTTTTGCCGGAAGTGCGTTACGATCCTGTTTCCAGAACATTGTTATATATGAAGGAAAAGCGAAAGCCAAGGCTGTCCAGGCCGATCGGTATTCTTTGCGCAGGGACGTCCGATCTTCCCGTGGCCGAAGAAGCGGCGGTGACGGCGATGGCCATGGGAAATCCGATCAAACGCTTTTACGATGTCGGCGTGGCCGGCATTCACCGTCTGCTTCATCACATGGAGGAAATTAAGACGTGCACCGTGCTCATCGTCATTGCCGGCATGGAAGGCGCGCTGCCGAGTGTTGTCGGAGGATTGGCCCATCAGCCGATTGTCGCCGTACCTACAGATATCGGCTACGGCGCCAATTTTCAAGGGCTTGCGCCGCTGTTAACCATGCTCAACTCCTGTGCTTCGGGAGTGACGGTGGTGAATATTAACAACGGTTTTGGGGCGGCTTATTCCGCCTCTTTGATGAATCGCATCGGCCTTGAGGAAGGGGATGATTGATGGTGAAAACGTTATATCTCGACTGCAGCATCTCGGGTATCAGCGGAGATATGACTTTAGGCGCCTTGGTGGATCTGGGTGCCGATTTAAACGACATTGAGGCGCAACTGAAGTCTTTCCCGCTTGAACCGTTTCAATTGAAAATGGAAGGCGTGGTGAAAAAAGGCATTTACAGCCAAAAACTGCACGTCATTCAAGATCCGGATCATGCGCCCGTGCATCACCGACACTATGCTGAGATTAATCAAATGATCGCAGACAGTCATCTTACCGAGCAGGCGAAAAAGCGGGCTCTGGCGATCTTCGAATCCATTGCACATGCCGAAGCGAAAATTCATCACGTCCCTGTGGATAAAGTCCACTTTCATGAGGTCGGGGCTGTCGATTCGATCATTGATATCGTCGGTGTGGCTATAGCCCTCGATCAGCTTGAGGTTGAATGGGTGCTGGCTTCTCCCGTTGTGGTGGGTTCCGGTATGGTTCATATTGATCACGGGAAATATCCGGTCCCCGCACCGGCGACATTGGAACTGTTGAAAGGGATTCCCATTCGGCAAAGTGCGGTCGAAGGAGAATTGACGACGCCGACAGGGGCAGGCATACTGAAAGGGGTCGTTCACCAATTTGGCCCCTTACCGTCGATGACGGTGGAAAAAGTCGGTTATGGCGCGGGCACTCAAGATTTTGACGAACATCCCAATGTTTTGCGGGCCGTGCTGGGTGAACCTGCATCGATGCAGGACTAAGCCGGGTTAAACGAAACATTCAGACGTTCGATCAGACGTTTGATTGCTGACGAATTTTTTCCCATACCGCTTCGTACACTTTTTTCAGCGGGACTTGTGCTTGTTGGGCCATTAGGCGGCAATCTTCATATTCGGGGGAGCGCTGCACGACCTTTCCTTGATAACGTCCTTCCTTGACAGTGACCTCGCCCCAGTCCGTTGACACGGTATAAAAGCGTCTTTCGAGACGGTGAACCGTCAAAGGATAATAACGAACGCCTAAAGTGGTTGTTTCGCTGAAAAGTATTTCTTGCATCACCTCGAGCTTTTCGTTTGTACATAACAGTTGCAACATCACACCCGGCCTGTTTTTTTTCATGTAAATCGGCGTGTAAAAGACATCATTTGCGCCCGCCGCCAACAATCGTTCCATGACGTAACCGAGCCATTCACCAGGCGTGTCGTCCAAATTGACTTCCATTTTGACCATCTGTTGATCGGTATGTTCATGATTGTGAGCCATTGGCTGGATCACCTCGTTGCAAGACTTTAAATGTATTTTATCACGTTTGACCCGTCATGAAGCAATCACACGATAAAACAGACCCATCATGACAGGTTTCAGAGATAGAATGGAGGATCTTATGCAAATCCAATGTGAAGTCGTCACTTTCGGTGAAACGATGGTTTTGTTCAGTTCAGAGCAATATTATCCTTTGGAGTATGTCACTCATTTTCAAAAACAAATCGGGGGCGCCGAATCAAACTTTGCCATCGGATTGCAACGCTTAGGCCATGCCGTGGGCTGGTTTAGCAAGCTGGGCAATGATCCGTTTGGGCGGTATATGCTGCAAACGATACGGGGAGAAGGGGTGGACACATCGAGATGCCTCTTTACTGATGAAGCACCTACGGCCGTTTTTTTCAAAGAAAAAAAATCGCCGACCCATTTCAATGTTTACTATTATCGGCGCAACTCTGCGGCCAGTCGAATGACACCCGATGATTTGGACGCAGATTATATCGGCCGGGCCAAAATTTTGCACATATCAGGGATTACGCCCGCTTTAAGTGCTTCATGTCGAGACACCGTTTACCGGGCCGTTGATATCGCCAAAAAGCACGGCGTCAAAGTCAGTTTTGATCCGAATATTCGTTTGAAACTGTGGAGCGCTGAAGAAGCTAGGCCCGTTTTAACCGACCTGATTCAAAAAGCGGATATTATTCTTCCCGGCATGGATGAAGGAGAACTGCTCACCGGAAAAAAAACACCGGAAGAAGTTGTTCAGGCTTTAAAAACGCGCGACGATCAAACGTTTGTCGTCAAATTAGGCAGTGAAGGGGCTTACTACGATCATCAGGGCGAATGTGGATATGTGCCCGGATTTCCGGCGGAAATGGTCGATCCGGTCGGAGCCGGGGATGGATTTGCGGCGGGTATCATCAGCGGCTTTCTGCTTGAAGAACCGATTCGCGATGCCGTTCGCAAAGCGAATGCTATAGGCGCTCTCGTCATTGGGGTGAATGGAGATATGGAAGGGCTCCCCAGAAAAGAAGAGGTGGACGCCCTGTTGAACGATACACAAAGAAGAGATGTGCACAGGTAATTGTGCACGGGGCATGAAGAGGACAAGTCATCTAGAATGATAAGGGCAGATGAGAGGTATGACAAAGATCTCATTGTCAAAGATCTCATGAACATAAACATTGATGAGAAAGAAGAGGTAAGTCAGATGGAGAAAAAACAAGCGTTAGAAGCATTGAAAAAGTCAGGCTTAGTCGCTGTCATTCGCAAACCGAAAAGCGATCAGATTGACGCCATTGCCAAAGCTTTGGTTCAGGGCGGTGTCGGTGCGCTTGAAATTACTTTGGAAACCCCGGGGGCTCTGGCCATGATCAAGCATTTAAAGGAGAAGTACGCTGATCAAGTGCTCGTCGGCGCAGGCACTGTTCTGGATGCCGAAGGGGCTGAAAAAGCGATTGCTGCCGGTTCTGACTTTATTTTCTCACCGAATTGCGACCCGGATACGATCAAAACGACGATCGATCGAGGGAAAATCTCCATCCCGGGGGTGATGACTCCGACAGAGATCGTTCAGGCCCATAAAGCCGGAGCGGACATAGTGAAAGTTTTTCCGGCCAGTTCATTAGGCCCCCGCTATTTAAAGGAGTTACAGGGGCCCTTAGGTCACGTGCCCATGATGCCCACCGGCGGGGTGGATTTGGAAAATGTGGAGGAATTTATCCGGAACGGCGCCGTTGCGGTGGGCGTCGGGGGATTTTTGGTCGATAAACAGGCGATACAGGCAGGTCAATATGCCATTTTGACGGAAAAAGCAAAGCAACTGTCCGAAAAAATTAAACGCAGCCGTGCTGCAGTGTAATGTCATCTCGAATGACAGCGGGTGTCTTCCTTATGACTTCCACGATCGTAAGGAAGGGACCCATTTTTTTTTGACAGTGTAATCATATAATGATATTGTATACAATAGGAAATGAGTGAATAAGATGAAAAAAATCAACAAAAAATCGCTGCGTTTACGTGAACTCGCTTATATGGAAATACGTTCGGCCATTGTTGAAGGACGCTTGAAGCCCGGTGACCCGATGATTGAAACCGAGCTAACAGAGCAATTGGGCGTCAGCCGTACGCCATTGCGGGAAGCGCTCGCTTTGCTCGAACATGAAGGGTTGATAGAAACGATTCCGTATAAAGGAACGTTTGTTGCCGGCATCGATCGTCAAACGTTTGAAGAAATTTTGGATTTGCGGATGTTGCTCGAAACGCGGGCCATTGAGCTTGCGGCAGACAAAATTCCGAAGGAAGAGTTGCTAGCGCTGCGTGAGCGCTTCCGAAGCCTTTCCGTGGAAAACGACAGTGTGTCCGCCATTTTGACGACAGGTTTTGAATTGCACCAGTTAATCGCTGGACATTCCGGGAATAAGACCCTGGAAAAATTAGTCACCGGCTATGTCGAACGGCTTGACTTGTTCTTTTTGATGAATAATGTGGATTTAGCCGTCGAACATTTAAAAAGCGAGATTGACGAACATTCTCAAATTATCGAAGCTTTGCTCAAGCCGGACATAGAGGAAGCTAAACAAAAGATGCGCGATCATTTGGAGGGATCACGCAAAAGGACGGCATCTTATTTTGATTAACCTAATTTACAGGCGGAGTTATGTTAAAATAGCTGTAAATATATAAAGGAGGCCAATCAGATGAGTGACAAAAAGTACAATGCTGTCAAAATGAAAGAAAATGACAACGTGGCAACCGCTGTCATCGATATGAAGGCAGGGCAAGTGGGCCGGATCAAACTGGAGGACGGAGAACAATCGGTCACATTAACCCGGGATGTTCCTTTCGGCCATAAATTTGCGCTGGTCAGTATTTCCAAAGGTTCGCCGGTCATTAAGTATGGAGAAGAGATAGGTATCGCGTTGAGTGATATTGAGCCGGGAGACCATGTTCATGTCCACAATGTGGACAGTGTGCGCGGAAAAGGGAAAACAACGGCTTAAAGCGGATGATGCTTCAATAAAGTTCCAATCAATGATTGACACCTCTGTTTAACAACCTCTGGTGAAATCACACCCCTTGTTAAAGTTTGGTTAAAGCTTAGAATATCGATCACGGAAACGGGAGGTAAAACGATGAGTATCACCTTTAACGGATATGTCCGTCCGGACGGCAGGGTGGGCATTCGTAATTATGTTTTAATTTTGCCCACTATTCTGGCTGCCTCGGGTACTTGCAGGCAAATTGCCAAACAAGTCGACGGCGCGGTTTCTTTAGACAACCAAGTCGGCGATGAATTAGAAGCGGAAGATCGTGCCCAAGCGAAGCGGACTTTGGTCGGGTTTGGCACCCACCCTAATGTCGCCGCTGTCCTCATCGTCGGATTAGGCATTGAAGATCTGGATGCCGATGAATTGGCCCAAGAAATCAAAAAAAGCGGAAAACGGGTCGAGACGCTGGTCATTCATGAAGAGGGGGGCACGGTCAAAACGGTTGAAAAAGGTGTTCACATCGCCACCGAGTTGAAAAAAGCAGCTGATGAGGCGCCTCGAGCCGAAGTTGGCTTGGATAAGCTGGTTCTCGGTGTAGAATGTGGCGGTTCGGATACGACGTCCGGTTTGGCGGCCAATCCAGCGGCGGGAGTGGCTTCAGACTTGTTGGTTGAACACGGCGGAACGACTTTCCTTTCCGAAACCCCGGAAATGATCGGCGCCGAACACATTTTGGCCAAAAATGCGGTCACGCCCGAAGTGGGACAACAAATTTTGGACATGGTGCACAACTATGAAGAAAATTTAAAAAGATCAGGTGTTGATTTCCGCGGGGCTCAACCAAGTCCTGGGAATATTCAGGGAGGCTTGACGACGATTGAAGAAAAGTCGTTAGGTGCGATATATAAATCAGGAGCAGCACCGATTAAAGGCGTCTTAAAATATGCGGAAATTCCCCCGTCTCCCGGACATTATCTGATGGATTCACCAGGTTACGACATCGAATCAAATACAGGGATGATCGCCGGAGGCGCCCAAGTGCTCATTTTTACGACCGGAAGAGGGACCCCTGTGGGATCTCCAATCGTTCCCGTCATCAAAGTATGCGGAAATCCAAAAACGAATCAAGTGATGGCCGATAACATTGATGTAAATGCCGGGAAAATTATTGAAGGGGAAAAGACGGTTGAAGAAGTGGGGCGCGAAATTTTTGACCTGATCGTGGCAGTGGC
>CALBTX010000020.1 GCA_937967685.1 uncultured Bacillaceae bacterium
CTTCTTTTTTCATTTTTATTCGGCCAGCCACTCAGCCACTTTATCCTGATTGGCTTCAACCCAATTGGCGGCTGCTTCCTCCGGATCTGCGCCGTCTTCAATCTCAAGCATGACCGCTTCCATATCTGCCGCTTCCCAAGAGAAGTTGTCTAAAATCTGATACACTCTGGGCATATCTTCTTCCAAGCCCTCGCGAACGATGGTATGGATGGCTTCCGCTTCACCGTAAACCCCCAGCGGGTCTTCCAAATATTTCAGGTCAAATTTGGAAAATTTCCAGTGCGGCGTCCACCCGGTGACAGCCACCCATTCTTCCGCTTCATATCTTTTTTGCAGTTCGGCGGCCATGCCGGCACTTGAGCTTTGCAACAGCTCCATATCAGTCATGTCGTATTCTTCAATCGCTGCTTCGGTGGCGGCCATCACTCCGGCACCCGGCTCAATGCCGACAATTTCGCCATTGAATTGGTCGGCGTTCTCGTTCACTTCTTCAATGGAATCAATCTCGACGTATTCCGGAACGACCATCCCGATTTTCGCCCCTTCCAAATTAGGGCCGAGATCAACCACCTGGTCGCCAAATTCTTCGTATTGAGCTTCATGAGTCGCCGGTAACCAGGCGGCAGCGGTCGCATCGGCACTGCCGTCGGCCACACCCGCCCACATCGGGCCGTTGTCAACGGCTAACAGTTCAACTTCATAGCCTTCATCTTCCAGTACTTTTTGCAGGACATGATGGCTGGCAATCTCAGAATCCCAGGCCACATAAGCCAAGGTGACTGTTCCGCCTGCTTCGGCATTTCCGTCGCCTTCATCGGCACTATCTTCCGCATTTCCTTCTTCTGCTCCATTTTCTTCCGTTTCTTGCCCCGCTTCATTTCCTTCAGCATTTGTATCTTCTCCGTTGTCCGTTGCACCGCCGCAGGCGGCCAAGATCAATCCCATGGAAAATAGTAAAGCGACAAACAGCAATAACGTTTTTCGCATAAAAATGACTCCTTTCATACTGTGTTTGGTTTAGTTTCGAGGATGTTGACCGTTACCCTGCCCTAAGTTTTGGGTCAGGCGGTCCAAAACGATAGCGATAATGACAATCGCCAGTCCTGCTTCAAACCCTGTACCCACTTCAATGCGCTGTACAGCGGTCAGCACGGCTTCTCCCAATCCTCTGGCACCGATCATCGAGGCGATGACAACCATGGATAGCGCCAGCATAATCGTCTGGTTGATCCCTGCCATGATCGTCGTTTTAGCCAGAGGAAGCTGGATTTTAAACAATTTTTGCGATGAGGTCGAACCGAATGCATCAGAAGCTTCAATGAGATCTTCCGGGACTTGACGGATTCCCAAATTCGTCAGACGAATCGTCGGAGGCATGGAAAAAACGACTGAGGCGATGACACCGGGGACCGTTCCCAGGCTGAAGAAAATAACTGCCGGGACCAAGTACACAAAAGCCGGCATCGTCTGCATGAAATCTAGAATGGGCGTGATGATATTGCGGGCCGTATCGTTTTTTCCGCACAAGATGCCGATGGGCACCCCGATAATAATGGAAATGACCGTCGCCGTTAAGACGAGAGCGGTCGTTTGAGCGCTTTCCTCCCAATAGCCGAGGTTGGCGATCAGCATTAAACCAATCAAGGTAAAAAGGGCGATGCGCCACGAGCTGAGCCACCAAGTTAAAGCAGCAATGAGCACAATGGTGACAAGAGTCGGCAAAAACATCAAGACAGCAGTAAAAAAGGCAACCGTCGGCTCGATCAGATTGGAGATAAAGTCAAACAGCCAGCCGACATTCGCTTGCAGCCAGGAGACGATCACCTCGACCACGTCTGCCAGGGGAAGTTTAGGGATGCTTTCAGTCATGCGTTTTCACCTCTTTCCCCGTCAGGGCCCCGATCACAGATCCGCGGACAATGACCCCGCGCACCCGGTCATCATCCGAGACAACGGCGACTGGATGATTCGTCTCAGCCATTTGGACCATAATGTCGTTTAACAGTGTATCGGGCCGGACTTTGACGATGTCGCGTTCAATTAAATCGGCAAGAGGTTTGCCTTCATCTATGGCTTGTTTGGCGGCATCGGCCGAGAGGACCCCTTGCAGACGGTTGCGCCGATCAACGGCAAAAAGAGACGATAAGCCTGTTTCCCGCATCCGGTTTAGAGCGACGCGAGGGCCGTCCTTGTCCAAGGTGATCATTTCCGCACGCTTCATCACGTTTTCCGCCTGCAACACTTTGGACCAGTCGACGTCTTCCACAAACCGCTCCACGTACTCGTTGGCCGGGTCTGTCAAGATTTCTTCCGGAGTACCGATTTGGACGATGACGCCATCTTTCATCAGGGCGATACGATCGCCGATGCGCAATGCTTCATCCAAGTCATGGGTGATGAAAACAATTGTTTTTTGCATCGCTGATTGCAACTCAATCAATTCGTCCTGCATATCTTTGCGGATCAGTGGATCAAGTGCGCTGAAGGCCTCGTCCATCAACAAAATATCCGGGTCATTGGTCAAAGCCCTGGCCAGGCCGACCCGTTGCTGCATCCCGCCGCTCAGTTGACTGGGAAGCTGATGTTCATATCCTTTCAAGCCAACCATTTGCAACGTTTCCATGGCCCGATCTTCCCGCTTGTTTTTCGGGATCCCTTGCACCTCCAGGCCATAGGCCGTATTTTCCAGCACCGTTCGATGAGGAAAAAGCGCAAACCGCTGAAAAACCATGCTGATCGTTTTACGCCGAATTTGACGCAATTGGTCATCGTTTACTTTGGAAATATCTTCCGAATCAATGAACACGCTGCCGGACGTCGGATCGATCAGACGGTTGAGCATCCGGACCAACGTGGACTTACCGCTTCCGGAAAGCCCCATAATGACGAAAATTTCCCCTTCTTCGACAGTAAAATTCGCTTGATTCACTCCTACCGTACAGCCGGTTTTCTCTAATATGTCTTTCTTTGTTTGCCCTTCTTTTAATAATTGCAGGGCTCTTTTCTTTTGTTTGCCAAAAACTTTCGTCAAGTTTTCAACCTTGATTTTGGACATCGATTCACCTCACTATGGATTTGCGATCGTTCGGGCAAAAGACATGCCGGACGTAGTCTTTATAAGCATAACGGACCGGGACAAAGAGAACAAAACGCCTAAACAGGTGTATCGTCCCATATCTTTCGTAAAATAATTACTGTATAAACAAAACATACGGTTATCTTAGAATAACTTCCTTTTTCTGTGGGTATGGCGCATAAACTTGTCTTTACAAGGTCAATGTCATTGCCTAAAATCAAGAAGAAAGCTGAAAAGGCCCGAAAAGGAGGCTTCAAGCATTGAACGAAAACAGGAAACATGACAGCAATGCCCAAGATCGCACCGATCGAGATTGGGATTTATTATATGAAATCCGGCAGCGGGTCATTCAATCTGTGGCCAAAAATATGGACTTGTTCGGCGTCACCCCTAGTGTGGGCAGATTGTACGGAACAATGTATTTTCACGGTCAACCGATGACTTTGGATGAAATGCGCGATGAATTAGGCATGAGTAAAACGAGCATGAGCACCGGGGTACGTTCTCTGCAAGAAATTCATATGGTTTATCAAACGTGGAAAAAAGGCGTTCGTAAAGATTTATATCAGGCTGAAGAGGATTGGTATAAAACGTTTATCGAGCTTTTTACGACCAAATGGCGCAAGGCCATTGAAATTAACTCCAAGGAAGTATCCAATGCCAAAGGCCTTTTGGAACATCTTTGGCAAAATACGCACGATGAAAACCTGAAGCGGATTGTTGCCGAAGATCTTGAAAAGCTTCAACATGCAAGCGAATATTATGATTGGCTGTCCAGGTTGGTCGAAAGTTTTGAAACGGGGGAAATCTTTAAGTTTATTCCTAAAAAATCAGAGGCTTAATCCTATGATAAACAGGGCCACAGGCAACTCAATACGCAAATAGAATAGAAGAGCAACTATAAACGATAATCGAATATAAACGATGGTTGAATATAAACGATGATCGAACATCATAAACGGTTAAATAAAATAAACGATTAAATATAACGACTATTAACAGACGATCTCCAACTCACCGCTTTATTCATCCTCACACATCCCCCCCTTTGTCCTTCCTGTTTGGCATATGTCTCAACTGTGTCCGCAGCGTGCCTCAACGGTGTCAGTTTCGCTAATATAATCATTGAACGATCGGTATGTTTGTTTATATCATTGCCTTTGGTAAAATGTATATGATTGGGGGAGAGGATGATGGACATCGTATCAACGGCCAAAATCAGCGCCAAACGGCAAAACCAGTTGCAAAATAAATTTCCGGCGCACCGCTTTCAATTTTTTGAGCATATGGATCACGTGACAGAAGCGGCGTTGGCAAAGGCTGACGTCCTGTTGACTTATGGTGAAGATTTGACGCCTGCCGTCGTGGGGAACATGCCCCGCCTGAAGTGGATTCAAGTGTTGAGCGCCGGTATCGATGCCATGCCGTTTGACATCCTAAAAAAAAGGAACATTCTCGTCACGAACGCCAGGGGTATTCACGGTATTCAAATGGCCGAGTATGCTCTGGGCATGATTTTAAGTTTAGTTCGACGCAGTTTTCATTTTTACGATTTGCAAAAACAGCGCAGGTGGGACCGCAGTGTCCGCGTGGATGAAGCTTATGGCAAAACTTTAGGAATTGTCGGTTATGGAGCCATCGGGTCGGAAATGGCTAAAAGAGCGAAAGCGTTCGGGATGCACGTGATCGCTTTGAAAAAAAATGTTGATGTTCATTCGCAGTATGTCGATGAACTTGTCTCTATTGAGGGAAAAGAGAAGCTTTTTCGCCAAAGTGACTTTATTGTCGTTTTGTTGCCTTTGACACCGGAAACAGAATATTTTGTCGGAAAAGAAGCTTTGCAAATGATGAAACCTTCCGCCTATCTGATCAATATGGCCAGAGGGAAGGTCATCGATGAAGAAGCCTTGCTGCAGCAAGTTAAAGCGCACAAGATTGCCGGGGCCGTGCTTGATGTGTTTTCCGAAGAACCTCTGCCGGAAGATCATCCGTTCTGGCAAATGGAAAATATCATGATTACGCCGCACATGTCCGGACGTTCCCCTCAATATATGCAGCGGGCCATGGACATTTTTCTAACCAATCTGACATCTTTTCCCGATAAGAAACGCATGGTGAATGTCATCGATCTCGACCGAAAATACTAGTGACAGAGACAATATGTCGATGATTGCCTGGGAAATATGTCATATTATACCGGACGGAAAGTAGGGATATCGTTGCGATCATTGTTGCAGGTGAAAGGCTTGACAGGGGGTTATACGGCCCATAAAGCGGTCATACATAATGTCTCATTCGACATCCATGAGCGGGAAATCGTCGCTTTGATTGGCCTGAACGGCGCCGGAAAAAGCACGACCATTAAACATATTTTGGGCTTGTTGAAACCTCATCAAGGTACCATTCAGATCGGTGGGATCACCTTTGCCGAAGATCCTCAAAAATATCGGTCGTTATACAGCTATATTCCGGAAACACCGATATATTATGAGGAATTGACCTTATGGGAGCATTTAGAATGGACGGCAATGGCGTATGGATTGAGCGAAAAGACGTTTCGGCAAAGAGTTGAGCCGCTGTTGAAAGAATTTCGCATGGAAAGGAAAAAACATCGATTCCCCACTCAATTTTCCAAAGGGATGAAACAGAAATTAATGATCATGATGGCTTTTCTCGTGCAACCACGGATTTATATTGTCGATGAACCGTTGTTGGGATTAGATCCTATCGGCATCCGCTCACTTTTGGAATGGTTGGTTCAATGTAAGGAAGACGGAGCAGGCGTTTTAATGTCCACACATATACTGGCTACAGCAGAACGCTATTGTGATCGCTTCATCATCTTGCACGAAGGCAGAGTGAAAGCGCAGGGGACGTTGGAGGAATTGCGTGCTTTAAGCGGGCAAACGCATGCTTCCCTTGATGATATTTATTTACAATTGACCGAGGATGCGTCGGTATGAACAAGATGGACGTGGCTCAACTCGCCCGGCAGCGCTTGCAGAGCTGGCTCGCGGAAGCCATTTATTACTGGCGGCTGATCGGCAGCAGCGGCCTTTTGTTTACGGTCGTCGTCTTACTCATTGTCGGCATGATGTACTATGAGGATTTGATCGAGTGGATTCCCGAACAGACACCGGTCATTTTCATCCTTTCGCTGATCTATACTTATTTGCTGACTCGAACTCCCCAGCGAACGTTCCTCAAGGAAGCCGACTTACTGTTTTTGACGCCTGTGGAAGAAAAAATGGACCGTTATTTTCAGGTCGTTTTCCGCTATAACGTCTTGTTGCAGTCGTGCGGACTATTCATCGTCCTCTTTCTGTTGGCCCCCGTCTATATTGATCGCATGCCGGAGGAAAGCCACGGCTTATGGACGTATTACTTGGTTCCTCTCATACTAAAAGGTTGGAATTTACAATCGGGATGGTCTGTGCTAAAACTGCATAACGATCGATTGATTCGTTATCATGCGTTGCTTAGGGGAGGGTTCAACTTTTTATTTGTGTATTGGCTGCTCGCCGCCGGCCGATTCGTCTTTTTGCCTTTCTTTGTGCTGATCATCGTTCTGTTTTACGTTTATGAGCGGAGAGTGAACGCACAGCATGCCTACAATTGGCTGCGTTTAATCGAACTGGAAAGACATTTGCAAAGCCGTTTTTACAGCTTTTGCAATGCTTTCGTTGATGTTCCCCATTTGCAGTCAAAAGTCAGAAAAAGAAGATGGTTGACGTGGCTCAGCGGCTGGCTGCCGTTTGACCGCTCTCAAGCTTACCGTTATGTGTACACGAAAACGTTCTTCAGGGCCAATGACTATTTGGGCATATATTTGCGCCTGTCGATCATCGGGGCACTTCTCGTTTACCTGCTTGACGATCCATGGAGCCGCTGGCTGATCTATTTGCTGTTTCTCTTTTTAGCGGGGACCCAGTTGCGTGCGCTGTGGAGGCATCATCAGCAGCGATTTTGGACTGCCGTCTATCCTGTGGCTGAAGAAGAGGGGAAGCGGGCATTTATGTGGTTAAATGGCCGGCTTCTTGGGATGCAGGCGATCATCATGTTCATTCCGCTTCTGGTGAAGGAACCTTTGGGGGGAGAGCATGTTATGCTGTTGGCGGCCGGCCTCCTATTTGCTTACGGTTACAGTGACGTCTGGTTAAAGAAATGGTTTGAAAGAAAAAAGTGACACATTACTGACGGCGCATCATCGGCTTGCTGCCGTAAGTCAGCGTCCGCCAAACCCATTCAAGGGGTCCAAAGCGAAACCTCTGCAACCAAATATTGCTGAGTACGATTTGGATGGCGAAAATGATGCCGGCCAACAGCACCCAGACGGCCGGTCCGATTTGTCCGTACCAGCCCAAGCCATAACTGTAAAACACGGTTGTACAAACGATGGATTGGAACAGATAGTTGCTCAGCGCCGTACGTCCCACCGCCTGTACAGAAGAGAACAATTTCCGCCAAGTCTGTTTACGGGAGAGCAGCAGAATCGAGGTGATGTAGAAGAAACAGAAGGCTGGTCCGCCTAAAGTCGTCCCCGCGTAATAGGTGATATCATAGACGGAGATGTCAGGGCCCATCAATTGGGAACTGACGACTTGCAGGATGACCAATGGAAGACCAAGAATGAGACTCCAGAAGCACACCTTGCGAATGAAAGGGGTGTGTTCCGGAAGATGGGCAAACATACCGCGTTTTCCGACGTACAGGCCAAACAAAAACATGGCCAAAACCTGGGGACCGGTGACAAAAAAATTTTGAAACATCAATATGAAATCGTTCCAGCGCTGTTCGAAAATTTGGGCATAAGTGCCTTCTCCATAGGCCGTCAGGGATTGTTCGATCAGCCCGTGATAAACAGTTAATTGTTCATCGGTGAGCACCGGTTCTGCTGCCAGAGCGCCTGCGAGTAATATGCAGAACAGAAGGAGCGGAACAATCAGCAGACCGAACGCCCAACGCAACACTTTTTTGGGCTGGCTGCGGCGGAAAAAGAGCAGCAAAAAGCCCAATAGGGCATACATCACCAGAATGTCTCCCGCCCATATAAGCAGAGCATGAATCAAACCGATGACTAGCAGAATGAACATTCTTCTTAGATACAGAGAAACGGCCTTGTCACCTTTTTTCTCGGCCCGCTGAATAAAGATCGCAAACCCTAGGCCAAACAAGAAAGAAAACATGGTAAAAAATTTAGCTTCGGCAAAAAACTGGATGAACCATTCGGCGATTTGATCCGACGGTGTCGTCCACCAATCAACTCCAGCCATTTGCATATAAATGACGGGCGAAGAAAAAAAGGCCATGTTAGCCAACAGTATGCCGAATAGAGCAACCCCGCGAACGATATCCATTTCATGAATACGTTCATCGGGTTGCACCGGTTCATAGACGTTTTTTTGCGTATGGCCGGGTTTAGGTGTGTGAGGGATTGATTGGTGAGATAAAGATTGGTGAGAGTCCATTGGCATAAATCCTTCAGTTAGAGTGATGCAT
>CALBTX010000021.1 GCA_937967685.1 uncultured Bacillaceae bacterium
CCCCGCTGTTTATGACGCGTGAACAACAGTTGCTCCTTGTACAAGGCAAGCATGACGATATGAGCGCATCGATAGATCTTTTTCGGAAATATCGTTAAACGGATGTGATTATTGTATGCGCCTTTCAATTTGACTTTTTGTTCGGTGCCGGTCAACTTGATGTTCAAAGCGATGAACCCTTTCTTTTTTCCAGCACATTTAATCCTCCGCTCACTTCAATCACACTTCCCGTAATAAAATCGGAATCTTCAGCACATAAAAATTGCACCACCCGGGCCACATCTTCCCCTGTTCCCGGCCGGCCAACGGGGGCCGTGTGTTCTTGTTCCCCACTTTCCCTCACTTCTGAAATCCTTTTTTGTTTATTATCACCAATAATATCACCGGGACAAACCATGTTCACCGTAATGCCGGATGAACTTTCTTCCCGGGCAAGCGTTTTCGTTAAAGAGACGAGTCCGACCTTGGCGCTGGCAAACGCCCCCCGGTACATCCAGGCTGCTGCCTGGCCGGCCTGATTAAAGCCGAACGTGATGATTCTCCCCCATTTGTTGCGGCGCATGAGAGGAATCACCTCCCGACACAAGTAAAAAACGGATGATAAGTTGCCATCAATCATCAGACGCCATTCTTCATCGGTATACCCCACCAATTTCTTCCGTTCAAATATATACGGACCGGCATTATTGATCAACATGTCCACCCTGCCGAACTGACGAACCGTCTCGCAAACGATTTTCCGGCAATCTTCCATGCGGGAAACATCCCCTTGAACAACTTCACATTTTACGCCCAATGCGCGAACTTGTTCTCGAAGCTGGTATGCTTCTTCCCTGCTTGAACGGTAATTGATCATCAGTTGCCGGCCTTGACGGGCAAGCGCCAATACGGTTTGCACACCCAAGCCGCTGGCGCTTCCCGTTACCAAAGCCACACGTTTCAATTGTTCTCACCTCTCATCCTGCGAGTCACATTAAAAGTTTTTTTTGCATCCCTCTCCTCAACATCTCAGCCACTTCTGGGCGCGTAAATTCCGGGGGCAACGACTCCCCATTGCTCAACATTTTCCGCACTTTTGTTCCAGACAGTTTCAAATGATCCCGTTCATCATGAGGACACGTTTTGAAAGACGTCATCCCACCGCAAGCACGGCAATAAAAGGCATGTTCAAAACATAATGGTTCAATCCCTAAATCCTCGTTGGCAAATTCACCAAAAATTTTTTGAGCATCATACGTTCCGTAATAATCTCCCACCCCGGCGTGATCACGTCCGACGATGAAGTGTGTGCAACCGTAATTTTTGCGGACCAAAGCGTGCAAAACAGCTTCCCGCGGTCCCGCATAACGCATTGAAGCGGGATACACACCTAACCAGACGCGATCTTTCGGGTAATATTTGTCCAGTAAAATGCGATAGCTCGCCAGCCGAATATCGGCGGGAATGTCATCTGCTTTCGTTTCCCCAACGAGAGGATGTATAAATAATCCATCCACCATTTCCAGTGCACATTTCTGGATGTATTCATGGGCCCGGTGGATCGGATTGCGCGTTTGGAACCCGACCACTTTTTGCCAACCGAATTCCTGAAAGAGATGTCTCGTTTCTGTGGGCGTAAAATAAACTTCTTCAAATCCTTTCGGCTGCGGCCGTTCAAGGACGTCCAGCTTCCCACCGACATATACGGAAGGTCTTTCATACACTCGGCGCACACCTGGGTGGGCGTCACCCTCGGTTCGAAAAACGTGACGCACTTCTTTTCCTTTATCGGGTCGATACACATCTTCGACGGTGAGGATGGCATAGTCAACCCCGTCAGGCCCTTGCAGAACCACTTTTTCGCCTGTCTGCATTGATGCGGCGGTTTGTTCATCCACAGATAAAGTTATGGGAATGGGCCAAATTGTTCCATCTGTCAGTCTCATATTTTCAATGACCGATTCATAGTCGCGCTGTCCGAGAAAGCCTTGAAGGGGGGAAAAAGCGCCTGTGGCCAAACATTCGATATCGGAAAGCACCCACCGGTCGACGCTCAATGTTTTGAGCGAAGGGATTTCAGACAGTAAGTTCTGCTTTTGTTCACCGTTCACTTCCAGATTTATCAATTCGCCTCCATGTGGACTGATCACCCCGCTCACCCCTTGTGTAAACCGCATTCAGTTTTTTCATGTCCCGACCAGCGACCCGCACGTTCATCCTCTCCCAGCTTTACGGGTTTAGTGCACACACTGCAGCCGATGCTCGGATAGTGTTGATCATGCAACGGATTATAGGGCAGATCGTGGGCGCGAATATAAGTCCACACGTCTTCTTTCGTCCAGCCGACTAAAGGATTGACCTTCATAAGAGAAAAAAGATGATCCCACTCGACAACCTTGGCGTTGGCTCGTGTTGGTGACTGTTCCCGCCTGATGCCGGTGATCCAGGCCCGATATTTGTTAAGTATTTGTTTCAGAGGGTTTACTTTGCGCAACTGGCAACATAAGTTAGGGTTATGTTCCCATAAATTTGCCCCGTACGTTGCCGCCTGCTCGGCCAGAGTGAGTTCCGCTTTGACCACAATAAATGTGAAATCATACTTTTGTTCCAATTTCTCTTTTGTGGCGTACGTTTCTTCAAAATGTTTATCCGTATCCAAAAAGAAAACTTTGGGCCGGCTGGTGATTCGGGTGAGCTGATCGAGGATGACCAAATCTTCCGGACCACAGCTGCAAGCGAGCACCATTTCATCTCCGAATGTATCCACAGCCCAGCGCAAAATGGTTTCCACCGGCTCTCTCTCCAAAAGGGCCGCCTGATTTAACAGCTGTTCTTTTTCCATACTGTCTACTTCGTTCATTGCTTAGCTCCCTCCCCATTCTTTCCGTATCAGCATATGCCTATCTCCCCAGAGCTGCCACCCTCGCTTTTAAAAACTTAGGCTGGTTCAAGAACTAAAAAAGCTCATATTTCAGTTCCTCTGTGGAATACTACCATGACATAAAACTGGATGGAAAAAGGAATCAGGCAAGGAGGAGCAGCTTTGTCACAAGACAAGAAAACATTGGATTTAATTACATTAGCAAGCATACCATTTATTATGGTTTTGGGAAACTCCATGTTGATTCCGATCCTGCCGCAAATCCAGAGAGAATTAAATTTAAGCCAACTGCAAGTCAGTCTGATTATCACCGTCTTCAGTTTTGCAGCGGCCTTAATGATCCCTTTTGTCGGCTTTATGTCCGATCATTTCGGACGTAAAAAAGTGATCATTCCCTCATTGATTTTATTTGGGATCGGCAGTATTATGGCCGGCTTGGCCGCCTGGTTTCTCGAAGACAGTCCGGCATACTGGACCATGATGGGGGGCAGAGCGCTGCAAGGCATTTCAGCCGCCGGCATGACGCCGGTGACGATGGCCTTGGTGGGCGACTTGTTTAAAGGAGGCGAGCAAAGCAAAGCGTTGGGCATCATCGAAGCAACGAACGGTTTGGGGAAAGTGGCCAGTCCTATTCTCGGTGTACTCATCGCTTCCATCGTTTGGTTTGCCCCCTTCTTCGCTTTCCCGGTGCTTTGTTTCCTCACGGTGTTCGCCATGATTTTCTGGACGAAGGAACCCGAGCCGAAGAAGGAACCGCAAAAATTGAAGGCGTACTTCGACTCTGTCATAAATGTGTTTAAAACAGAAGGACGCTGGCTCGTAGCGGCATTTTTTGCAGGGACGGTCGGTCTGTTCGTTCTTTTTGGACTTCTTTTTTATTTATCCGACATTTTGGAGATACGTTACAATATCACGGGAATCAATAAAGGCTATATATTGGCTATCCCCCTTTTGGCCATGGTCACCACTTCGTATCTGACAGGCAGAATGATCAAAAAAAAGTTCCCCTTAATGAAAAGCTTAGTCCTGGTTGGTTTGTTCCTGATGGCCTCATCGTTGATCCCCATGATTTTTTTTCACCAGCTTTGGTTTTTATGTTCGTTCCTCGTGCTCACTGGTTTGGGAACCGGCCTGCTGCTGCCATGCATCAACAGTTTTATCACCGGTTCTGTAGATCAAAGCAAACGGGGAATGATCACCTCGCTCTATGGAGGTGTTCGTTTTGCAGGCGTCGCTTTTGGGCCCCCTGTCTTCGGATGGTTAATGACCATCGAAGAATGGATTCTCTTTGGCAGTAATGCGGTGCTATTGCTGTTAACCTTGCTCTGGGCTTTTTGGGCCATTCAGGTTAAGGAACGGGGAGGAGAAGAACAGACAAACGGCTGGAAACGCGTCTCTTTCTCCTGATCTCCATCGACAACAAAATCCTTCTCGCTGCTCCATGAAATCAGCAGGGAAGGATTTTTTCTCTGTTCAAGTATGTGATGTCCAGTTTGATGATGTCCAACTTTGCCCAAATGTACGCCATCAACCTTTTCAAGACGAGGGAGCGTGCAAATATTTTTGTAAATCGATCATCTCTCCCCCGCAATACATGTATACACACGGATCTTCATTCGCTCCGCAAGCCTCCTTCAGTCCAGCAACAAATTTTAAAGAAATATCAATAAAATTTTGTTTTTCGCCGATATCTTGCAAATGTCCAAGCACATACAAATCACCGTTTGACTGATAAATGTACACCAAATGACCGAGCGCCCTATCTTCATTCGTGACAACGTTTAAAATTTCGGCAGATTCCGTGCGAAACCGAGGCTTTAAAAAGAGCAATAAGGCCACCCCCATTGTTGCTGCTCTTTTAAGGTATCCAGCAGGAGATAAAAATATTCTAGCTGAGTTACATTAAACAAGCTGTTGTTGACCGTTTTTGATCCTGATCACTTCCAAATAAAACAGGGCTAAAATGAACAGCATCATCGGATAGGGATTTTCTAAAATAAACAAATAAAACAAGGAATAAGAAATCATCAGCGCAAATAGCGGGGAAATAATCCACACTAGAATAATCCGCTTGACAACCGGGTGTTTCCAAATACTGCCGTTTGGATCCTGGCTCCTGCCAATGCCCATAATGGACATCGTTGTCGCCTGTGTTAATGGAACGGGAATGCCGAAACATGAAGCGACGATGACGAGCGTGCCGCCGGTAAACGACACCGCACTTCCTTGTAACAAGGACAGCGACGTGATCTTCTTCGCATTCGTTTCCAAAACTGGTCCCCCCAGCGCAATTGATCCTATGGCCATACTGATAGCGCCGAGGAGCAAACCGTGATCCAAGGAAACGATCCCTGATGCAATCAGGGGACCAATGGCGTTGGCCACATTATTCATGCCTGCGGCAAACGCTTCATAACAACCGAAAAAAATGAGAAAAAGAATGCATATTTGTCGGACCATTTTTTTGCCCATATGCTTGGACAACCAATGATCTTCCAGGCGTTGAATCCCTTTTCCCAATCCTCTGGCCAGCCAGTAGGCCGTCACCGGTAAGATTATCCAAACCAACATAATCCCTAAGACATGCCAAACAAAAATGTCTCCGTGGACAAGCCCGATGCCAATGAGTGAACCGACCGTCACCTCACTGGTGGACAGCGGTATACCCATTTTGTTGGAAGTAAACAATGTGATGCTCGCCGAGGCCATAACAAGAACGGCAACAGGCACAGTGACAATGTTTTCAGGAACGACCCCCGAGCTGACCGTCTCTGCGACCTCGCCCCCGCCCCAAAGAGCGCCACACAGCGCAACGATACCGACCATGGCGACGGCAACAGTCCTTTTTTTTACTGCTCCCGCTCCGTAAGCCGCACCCATAGCCGCCGCCGTTCCACTCGCTCCAATATTCATGGCAAAAAAACAAGAAAATAAGACAACAAAGACAAACAACACACCAATCCCCTCCGTTCACAACCTCTTTCTATTAAATGAACTTGGGCTGAGCAAGGTGCCTAGGGCATCAGCCTATTTTAGGATAGATGCCCGTAGGCACTCATCTACGTGACCCGGCATATATTGATGACGTAAACCTGTTGCCAAAGGAGATTAGTCATGTCTATCCAGAAAATGAACAACTCGTGGTCGCCCTCATTCATCGATCCGTCAGCGACACGTTTCTGCAAACCACGTCATACAGGCGTAACGATGGTCATGGATAAAGGACTCGGTCTGACCCAATTTACAGATCTGCTGCAAACCACTTCGGAATATATTGATTTCATCAAGCTGGGATTCGGCACTTCAGCTCTGTACCCTCCTGCTATTTTGCATGAAAAAATTCAGCGGGCTCAACAGCATCAGGTCACCGTTTATCCCGGAGGAACTTTTTTTGAACTGGCTTATGTTCAAGGAAAGATGGAAGAATATTTCGCAAAGGCGCAAGAATGGGGATTTGATACCGTTGAAATTTCAGACGGTTCCATCCATTTAACTCGAGCAGAAAGAGATGCAGCCATCCTAACAGCCAAAAAAATCGGGTTGCATGTCATCAGCGAATGCGGCAAAAAAGCGAGTGGTTCAAGCATTGAAGAAGAGGAAATGAAACACACGCTGACACGCGACTTGGAATGCGGGGCCAAATATATGCTGATTGAAGGAAGAGAATCAGGGAACAACGTCGGGATTTATGATGCGAACGGTCAGATTGATGCCCGCTTCATTCACGAAATAAAACAAACCTTGGGCGATTTTAAGGACGTTTTGATCTGGGAAGCCCCTCAAAAACATCAGCAGGTCACTTTGATCAAATCCTTCGGAACAAACGTTAATCTGGGCAATATTCCTCCCCAGGAAGTTTTCTCCCTGGAATCATTAAGACGGGGGCTGCGTTCTGACACTTTCAGCGGTCAACGGCGATAGACGTAGCGCATAATTCCCATCCCCTGCTCATACGCTCTACTAAGGACAGGTGGACAGGGGTTAAGGAGAATGAAAGCAGAAATCATACTCGTCGTTCTGATCGTTATCGGTATCATCGGACGCTCCCCCATTATTTCTACAGCGGCCAGTCTGCTGCTCATTTTGAAACTGTCGGCTTTGGATCACTATTTCCCAATGATCGAAAGAAGAGGACTGGAACTTGGGTTGCTGTTTCTTATGTTGTCCGTTCTCGTTCCGTTTGCCACGGAAAAAGTGAGCTGGCACGACATCAGCTCACTGTTTACTTCCTGGTATGGTGTATTGGCCTTGGCAGGCGGTGCATTAGCCACTTATATGAACGGCAAAGGCTTGGACCTGTTGAAATTGGAGCCCGAATTGATCATCGGGCTTGTCGTCGGCAGTATATTTGGGATTGTTTTCTTAAAAGGCGTTCCCGTCGGTCCGCTGATGGCGGCGGGTATTACCGTATTTTTTCTGAAGATATTCGAATTGTTCTGGAAATAATACAAACGTTGTTCGGCCAACCATTGACACCCGAGCGGAGACCTCTATTTCAGTGTGTCGTTAAGCGCTCTTTCTTCCACCGGGATGCGGATGCCTAACAGAACAACCGCGTTTAAAACGGAAAAAATGACAGCCGTCCAATACGCCTGGAAGATCAGTGGAATGACCAAAATTTCAATAGCAACCGTCACATAGTTCGGATGCTTCAGGAACCGGTACGGACCTGTGCGCACCACGTCTTTCGGCAATACGATAATTCTCGTATTCCAGCGCCTGCCCAAAGACTTAATGCTCCAGAACCTCAGACATTGAGCCAAGATGAAGACGAGCAAAGGGAGCCATCCCCACTCCGCCATCTCCTTCTCACCAATATAAACCTCTGCCACAAGGGAAAACAAAAACATGACGTGCAGCGAAACGATGTATTTATAATGTTCACGGCCGACTTCATACGCCCCGCGCGCTTTCATCCACGCTTCATTTTTCTTGGCGATATACAGTTCGACCAACCTTTGTAAAATGATGAAACTGATCAACAGTGTAAAAAACATGCTGTCCTCCGAATCATGTTTCAGTCATCGTGCCCAAATATTTTCAAATGTATCGTTAATTTATATCCATTTCAACATTTTATATCCATTTCAACAACAACAGTTCGGAACTGAACCCGGGACCGAGAGCAGTAACTAGACCGATATCTCCTTTTTCAATTTTTTTCTGCATCAATCGGTGTAAGACGTAATAAACGGTCGCCGAGGACATATTGCCATACTCCCTTAAAATCGAACGGGAATGAGCCGTCATTTCTTTCGGGAATTGTAAAGATTCTTCATAGGCGTCCAGCACTTTTTTGCCTCCGGGATGGGCAATCAGGTGCTGTAAATGATCGGTGCGTAAACCGTGACTATTCAAAAAGCGGTTCACTTCAGTGCTGACCCAGCGATGAACAATTCGGGGAATGCTTTTGGAGAAGATGACATACAGGCCGTCATCCTGAACGTCCCAGCCCATCACATCTTCGGAATGAGGCATTAAACTTGTTTGAACGTCAATGATGGAAGGTCGTGTTGGCAGATTGGCCAGCGCATTCGCATCCGATTTATCCCCGCAAACTAAGGTGCAGGCCACCCCGTCAGCGAAAATAGAGGTCCCCACTAAATTACTTTTCGAGCCGTCGTTCGGTTGAAAGGTTAAACTGCACAACTCGATGCTCAGGACAAGGACATTCGCTTGCGGATAAGCGAGGCAGTATTCATAAGCCCGGGCCAAACCGGCCGCTCCCCCGGCGCACCCCAATCCCCAAATGGGAATGCGTTTGGTATGGATTTTAAACGGTAGATGGTTCATAATCCGCGCTTCAATGCTAGGTGTAGACAACCCTGAACTGGATATAAAGAAAATGGCCTCAATTTTCTCTAAAGGCAGCGGCTGCATTAAAAATTCAGATTCATAAAGACACTGACGAATGGCCTGTCTGCCAAAGTCGGTTGCCAAACGGATGTACAAATTATTTTTTTCCCGAAACGTATGCTTCTCCCGAAACCAATCCAAAGGGACCGAAAAATAACGAGAGGAGATGTGCCCGTTGTGAAAGACACGCAGCAATCGCTCAATATCCGCAAAATGCGCTTTGAAAATCTCTCTGGCAAAGGACAAGGCCTTATCCTGACTGATTTTATAGGGGGGTGGATGGATTCCTACGGACAAAATATTCGGCACAATAACACCTCATCCCCTAACATTTTTTGTTTTTAAATTTTTTGCTTTTTATCCGTGAAAATTTTAGCTTTCATAGTCAAACAGGCCTTTCTTGCTTAGATCAAGCAGATCCTTTTATCATTATGCGCATCTTTCAGCAACCGTACTCCCTAGGCCTTAACACACGAACTGCTCGTGACAAACCTATAAAAATTCCCGTTTAAAAAGCAGGCAAAATCGCCCGCGAAAACAGGCGAATATATTAGGAGATATTGAGCTATAAAAATCGCTGATTTGGGGATATTAACAATCAAACGGTCATTTGCAAAATGATGTACACAAGAATGAAAAGGAGTGTTAAAGATGCAGCACCAAACTCAACAGGGGACATCCGAACAACAAGCCGTCATGAAAGAACCTCCCCAGGTCATCACTGTTAAAGACCACAATTATTTAACAGATATGCTCAGCTGGGAATTGAACGCCATGAAAAAATGCAGTCATTTCGCCGCCGAATGTTCGGATCCTGATGTTTCCAATGCT
The DNA here is from genome assembly GCA_937967685.1 of uncultured Bacillaceae bacterium. Taxonomy (GTDB): domain Bacteria; phylum Bacillota; class Bacilli; order Caldalkalibacillales; family Caldalkalibacillaceae; genus CALBTX01. Next base: position 9,548 of record CALBTX010000021.1, read on the forward strand.
TTAAATGAAGCCGGTCAAATGCACCAGAGACATTACCAAATGTTGTTGAAACATTGTCAAATCAATAATCAACAAGCCTTGTCCCAAATGCCTCAACCAGCCCAAACGCAATAAAACGACCTTTTTGAGAAGGAGTGTTGACATTGAGTCAAAATCAGATTGCCAATCCTCAGTCGGGAAATCTGCCCCAAGTAAAGGGGCCGGAAATGAATGATCGAGACCGTTGCAACGACATTTTAAGCACGGAAAAATATTTGATTTCCAATTTGAACATTGCCGCCTGGGAAGCGAGTCACAGCCAACTACATCAGGATCTGATGACGATGATCAACGATACGCAATCTTGCCACCGGAAAGTTTTCAATCTCATGTTTGAAAAAGGATGGTATAAACTCGAGGCGGAGGAACAACAAAAACTGGAGCAAACGTATCAGCAATTTTCGAATTACAGTTCACAGTTCCCATATCAAAATACCGTGCAGTAAGCAGGAATACTTTTTGACTTAAAAGAATTGGCATGCAAAAATAATGGCTATGGGGCAACATCGTGATGTTTGTGTCCCCATAGCCATGTCTTTGTCCTCATAGCCATATGTCATGCTAGGCCTTTTGTCCATCCAAACCCAAAGACTTAAAGACGTCTTTCCCTGGGTAAATCGCCGATTGACCGAGTGTCTCTTCAATCCTTAAAAGTTCATTCCATTTCGCCGTTCGCTCTGACCGGGCCACGGAACCCACTTTCAACTGCCCGGCATTGGTGGCCACGGCCAAATGAACAATCGTCACATCTTCCGTTTCCCCTGATCTGGCCGAGATGACTGGACGATAGCCGGCCTTCTTCGTCATTTCGATCGCTGCCAACGTTTCCGTCAAGGTACCGATTTGATTCATTTTAATCAACACGGCATTGGCAATCTGATTTTCGATTCCTTTGGCGATGCGTTGCACGTTCGTCGTGAACAAATCATCTCCGATCAACTGAATTTTGGGGTGAAGACGTTTCGTTAAAAGCTGCCATCCATCCCAGTCGTTCTCGTCCATACCGTCCTCAATCGATATAACCGGATACTTGTCCACCCAGGCATGGAGCACTTCGACCATTTCTTTTCCATTCATGTTCTTATCTTCAAGTGCAAAATGATATATTCCATCCTGGTAAAACTCGGAGGCAGCAATATCCAATGCCATACAAATATCTTCTCCGGGAACATAACCCGCCTGTTCAATGCCTTGCACCAGAAGTTCCAGTCCTTCTTCATTAGATTGGAAATCGGGCCAAACACCCCCTTCATCAGCGATGGAGAGCGGCTTTCCCCGCTCGGCAAACACCTTTTTCGTCCCGTTATAAACGTTAACGGACATCTCCAGCGCTTCCGAATAAGTATGGGCACCGACCGGGATGATCAAGTAGTCTTGAATGTCGATGGACCCCCCGGCATGAGCGCCGCCGCCGATCATCTGAATCATCGGAACGGGCAGTGTCCGCGCCTGAATACCCCCCAAATATTGATACAAGGGCAAGTCCAATGCCCTTGCGGCCGCCCAGGCAGCGGCCATGGATACACCCAGGAGGGCATTGGCGCCCAACTTGGATTTGTTGGGCGTACCGTCCAACTCGATTAACACTTGATCGAGTCCGGCTTGATCCATGGCGTCTAATCCCTTCACTCGTCCAGCAATGATTTCATTCACGTTGTTAACCGCCTGCCGGACTGATTTGCCGTTGAACTGGGACGGGTTGTTATCCCGCAGCTCCAACGCCTCAAATTGCCCGGTAGACGCCCCCGAAGGAACGATGGCCCTGCCGATGACACCGCCTTCCAAACAGATGTCCACCTCTACGGTCGGATTGGCCCGGGAATCCAGCACTTGTCTGGCTCGGACTTGTTTAATGGTTGTTTCTATCACTTCCATCTCCCTCTTTTCGTTGCCTTTTGTTTGCTGTATGTATGACACAGACGGCCGCCCTCATGTCGGCGTATCCGCTGGAAGCTTTACATGCTTGTCATCAGGCTTGGTTTACAGATGAAACTTGTTGTTCAACCAATTCTCGAAGCTCTTGAAAAGTTTGAATATTGTTGCTAATCATCTTATAGCTTAACTTTCGAATGAGTTGCTTGTCCTGCTCAGCCGTAATATACTCTACTGGAGATTTTCCGTCCACCCTCGCCAAAAACAAAAAGGCGAGCACCTTCAGCGTATGTTTTTCCAGTTCGGGGGCACTGATACGAGCCGAACGAAAATAAATCCCGGTCATATATGTTAGTAAATTCAGATAAGCTGCCGCCCACTGTTTATGTTTGATGGATTTGAGCAACAGATGATTGCTTAAAAAGGCAACATCAAAGGCCGGGTCACCAAAATGTGCCACTTCAAAATCAAGAATATAAATGCGTTCCTTTTCGACAAGGATGTTTTTGGGGCTGTAATCGCCGTGAACAAGCGTCTGCTTCATGCTAAGGATGTACTCAATTTCTTCATCAACAGCTTTTTTTAAGGACGGATGTCTTTCTGCGACCGTCCGCAAATAAGGATCGATCCTCAGCTGGATAAAAATGTCCTTGTCTTCAAACTTCGCCTCGATTTCGTCATTTTCATAAGTGGCATTATGAATATCAATCAGGGCGCGGACGACTTTTTGACCGGTCTGAAAATCAATGCGTCCGGATAGCAGTTGACTTTTCCACATCGCAACCCCTTCAGGTGCCGCTTCCATCGCCAGCAAATAATGGTCATCATCCGTAAACAAAAGATCTGGAACGGCATCAGGCACGAGTTCATGGCACACTTTCAAACATGCCGCCTCCGTAAATATACGCTGAATATCTGCAAACCAATCTTCCTGCACTTTTAATTTAGGCAATGCTTGCTTCAGGACGAAAGCGTGCTTGGGCGTGGTGACCTTCACAACGCTGCAAGACACGCCCCCGCCTAGTTCGCGGGTTGATACATCCTCTGGTTTTGAAGCCAACTCTTTGTTGATGACGTATTGTTTCAATGCCTGATCATCTGTAATATCAAGCAAAGAGCCTGCCTCCTTTCTGCCTGTCTTACAACGGCATCTTTGTCATCTATCTTGGTCTTGGAAGATGCGGCTGCCGACCGCTTTTTGCTGATCCTGATATTTTCCGGCATACGGTTTTTGGGCTTCCTTGTCCATATAGGCAAAAACGAGCTGACAAATCCTTCGGCCGGCCCTCAGTTTAATCGGCAGCCTGTTGGCATTATACAATTCCAGCGTGATTTCGCCGCGAAACCCGGGATCGACCCATCCGGCATTTTGAATAAACAGGCCCATGCGGCCAATCGAGCTCCTGCCCTCGACAAAAGCGGTGACATGGTTCGGCAGCTGCACCGTTTCCATCGTTGTTGCCAGTAAAAAAGAATTTGGCGGAATCACGACCTCATCACTTTCAAATTCAACGTATTTTGCTTCATCCTCTAAAGACATGGAAGCAATGGCATTCTCATCCACTTTCAAAAAATGGGTCCCCAGCCGAATGTCTACAGAAGCGGGCTGAATTTGTATATCTGTAATCGGATCGATGATTAACTGTTTTGCGGCTAACATTTCCTTGATGGTATAATCTGATAATATCATGGTCTTTTCCTTTCTGACATGGATTCCTTGTCGTTCAATTCTGACACGTAGTCCTTGCCGTTCAATGTTGTTCAATAGCATCCGGCTGCTGTTCGTTCTTCAGTCGGACGAAAAAAGTGTCCGGTCCCGTCGGTGCCACACTGCCTCCCTTGGGCTCAATGCTCACTCGAATATGTTCAAAGCTGCGAGGCTGCACCCCGCTCAAGTACAAATAAGCTTTCCCATTCTCTTCTCTGAGCACACCGCCGTTCAAATGATCATTGGAACGAATCAGCCAGACCTGGTAGTCATTATTCATCAAAGGGATGAGCCCCTCGACCTTCATCAACATTTCATGTGTGACATCATTGACCCACACCCGCCCTTCGATATTTTGCATGGAAACAGGCGTGATATTAAGTTGGACTGTGCGCGGATCGTAAACAACGGACGTTTGTCGGCGGATGGTTTCCTCATGTGTCGTCCAAGGCTGGTGACTGTCATTCGATTCGTTCACGCCGCCTTGGTACAGAAAGACACTCAACAACAAGCAGACAGAACCTAAAATGGCAAACGCGGTCTTGCGGCCCGACACATGTTTTCTCAGTCGCTGCAAAAGGGAATACGCCGGGCGTTGTTTGGCAAAAGTAGATATAATGCGGTGTTTTAAACGCGGTGAAGGTTCAGGGACTTCCGGTCCATCGGCGAGAAGGCGTCGCCATTCCTTATGCTTCTCCCTGCACTCCGGGCAAGCCTGCAGATGACGGCGAAATGTTGCTTCCGCCTCGGCGGACAGTTTTCCTAAAACGAAATCGACCAGTCGTTCCTCACTCTGCTTACACCTGGGGATCATGTTTCTTACCCCCTTCACCCGACTGCACCCATGCGAGGAGATCTTTTTGTTTTTTTAAGTTGTTTAATCCATAGCGCAGCAACGATTTAATCGTACCGAGGGGCCGTTTCATCTCTACAGCGAGTTCCCGATGTGTACGCCCCTCAAAATAAGCGCCGTACAACGCCTTCCTTTGTGCCGGGGGAATCTGTTCTAGAGCATGGTGCAACGCTTCTTTTTCCACTTTTGAAAGCACATTGAATTCCACACTGTTAACACTTTCGCTGCTGGACAGCGCATCTTCCCAGCGTTCGATGAGAACGGGTTTCTTTTTCCTTAATCGATCATAGCATAAATTGCGGGTTTTGACGGCTAGCCAGGCTTCGATACTTCCGCGCGAAGGATTGAATTTATCGGGATTGAGTAGTATATCTAGAAAGATATCATGGCAAACGTCTTCCGCTTCAGCCTTGTTCTTCATCAGGCGGAAAGCAATCCGGAAGACGAAGGAGATGTATCGCTCATAAAATTGATCAAATTCTCCGTGAAGCATGTTCCCACCCCACCGCTGGCAAACAAAAAGGGATTCCCCATTTATTCTACGAAAAAATGCCCAAAAAATAAATCCATTTCAGTCAACTAGACGTACTTTTTATAAAAACAATGAAAAGACGAGAGAAAGGGGAGCAGCACATGTGGAAGAAAGCATGTCGTTTATTGATCATTTTAGCGTTAGGAGGAACCTTTTTCGGAGGCGCGGTGACCGAGGCCGCATTATATACGCCTTATACCGGCATTTCCGTCACTCCGGGCGAAGTCGTTGAATATTCCGTCGAAGTCATCAACAATGGATCATCCATCCAAAATGCCACCTTTGAGATGGATTTGCCCGAGAATTGGTCATACACACTGACGGCCAACGGGCGGGAAATTCAGGAGCTTTCCGTCAAACCGAATGAGTCGCAAGAAGTGAATTTAGAAGTGGAGGTCCCGCTAGAAATTGAGAAAGGAACTTACGAGTTTGAGCTGGTAGCCAGGGAAAGTGACGGCGTTTCGACATTGCCGCTGACCGTCACCGTGACGGAGCAGGGCACTTTTGCCACCGAATTGACCACCGAACAGCCCAATATGGAAGGAAATGCGGATTCCACCTTCGAATTTCAAGCGGAATTGAGAAACAGAACGGCAGATAACCAGCACTATGCTTTATCCTCTGGTGCGCCAAGAGGATGGGACGTTCAATTTACGAGTGACGGCGACAATGTCACCTCGGTCACTTTAGATCCAAACACTTCCAAAGAACTGGAAGTTAACGTCACGCCGCCTGAAAACGTGAAAGCCGGCACGTATACCATTCCAGTCAAAGCCGCCACGACCTCTACTTCGGCCGAACAGGAATTCGAAGTGGTCATTAGCGGAACTTACGGATTGGAATTAAGCACGCCTAACGGGGTCCTGAGCACCGATGTTACGGCCGGAGGTGAAAAAACCGTTCAGCTGTTATTAACGAACACTGGGACAGACACTTTGAGTGATGTGCAATTGACCGCCTCCACACCTTCGGACTGGGAAGTCGAATTTGAAAATAGTACAGTGAATGCCATAGAACCGGAAGATTCAGTGACCGTCAATGCGACGATCAAGGCGAGTGAAAATGCGATTGCCGGGGATTATATGATTGGAATAACAGCCGAAGCACCTGAGGCAACGTCGGAAGCCGATTTCAGGGTCACCGTCAAAACGTCAATGTGGTGGGGTTTCATCGGTGTGATCATTATTGTGGGCGTCATCGCGGGCATTTATTATTTATTCCGTACTTACGGGAGGAGATAAACGGTGGGACAAGCGATTATCGAGCTCGAAGCATTAACAAAAACATACGAGGATGTCAAGGCGGTGAATCAATTAACGTTAAATATTTACGAAGGGGAAATCTTCGGTTTGCTCGGTCCGAACGGCTCCGGCAAATCGACCACCATATTAATGATGCTCGGTCTCACCGAACCGACTTCAGGGAGCGTCAATGTCTGCGGCATTAACTCGACCCGCGAACCGTTGGCCGTGAAACGAAGGGTCGGCTATCTGCCGGATGATGTCGGTTTTTATGATCACATGACGGGCTTAGAAAACTTATTGTTTACAGCTTCTTTAAATGCCATTTCCCGTGATGAAGGCATATTCAGAGCCAAACAACTGCTGAAACGTGTTGGATTAGCTGATGCCGCGGACAAAAAAGCGGGAACTTATTCCCGAGGCATGCGCCAGCGGCTGGGATTAGCCGATGTGCTGATTAAAAATCCGGAGATCATCATTTTGGATGAGCCCACCTTGGGCATTGATCCTGAAGGGGTTCGAGATCTGCTGCATTTAATCCGTCAACTCAATCGCGAAGAAAAGATTACCGTCTTGTTGTCCTCCCACCATTTGCATCAGGTGCAACAAATATGCGACCGTGTCGGCCTGTTCGTTAACGGGCGATTGATTGCTGTCGGAAATACTGATGAACTGGCCGCCCAGCTGTTTGAGGGTGAACCGGTCTTAGTCAAAGCAGAAGTGGATGATATCTCTCCCGCACTGATAGACAAACTGAGTGAACTGCCTGGAGCAGTCAGGGTGGAACAGAACACCGATGAGCTGAGCGTATACTGTCAACACGATCTCACGACACAAATTGCCAAAACAATCATTGAACACGGCGCTTCACTCAGGCACATCAGCAAAAAAGATTATGGTTTGGATGACATCTACCATCGTTATTTCGAAGGGAGGGAAACCGATGAAGAAGCCTGACTTCAAAATGAAAAAGTTTAACTTCAAATGGTTCAACAAATGGAGAGATAAAGAGCAAAAGGGAATGAGCCGCCCATCCACACCTTTTCGGGCAATCGTTGAAAAGGAGCTGGCCGACTATATCACAAGTTGGCGAATCATTATTTTACTGGCCATCATCGGCTTGACATGTCTCGGTTCATTGTATACTGCGATGATGAGCATCAGGGATGCCGTTTCTTCCGACGAGGCCAATGAAGCGTTCGATCAAGCGTTCGTCTTTCTTAAATTGTTTACCGTCACCGACGGAACGTTACCTTCCTTTATGACCTTTGTCGGTTTTTTGGGACCGTTGCTCGGTATTGCCCTCGGCTTTGATGCGATTAATTCGGAACGAAACAAAGGGACGCTCAGCCGAATGATGTCTCAGCCGATTCCCAGAGATTTCGTCATTAATGCCAAATTTACGGCAGCAATCATCTTAATCGCCGCCTTATTCTTGGCGTTGGGGCTTGTCGTTGCGGGATTGGGTTTGTTAATGATCGGTATTCCTCCCACATTCGAGGAGTTCATGCGCTTAATCTTTTTCCTGCTCGTCAGCATTGTATATGTAGCCTTTTGGCTCAATCTCGGGATTTTGTTTTCCGTCCGCTTTCGCCAGCCGGCCACTTCTGCCCTGGCCAGCATTGCCGTGTGGCTTTTCTTCAGCGTTTTTTATTCGATGATCGTCAATTTATTTGCCAGAGCGATCGCGCCGTCCACAACCCAGAATGTGCAGGAGCTGCTTAATTATCAAAGTTTAATTTTGAATTTATCCCGACTGTCACCGAACTATTTGTTCAACGAATCAACAGCGACATTATTGACACCGTCCGTCCGCAATCTCGGGCCATTGACCATGGATCAAATCGAAGGAGCGATCGCCAGTCCTCTCCCGCTTGGCCAAAGTTTACTGCTGATCTGGCCCCAGCTGACCGGTTTAATCGCCGCGACCATGGTTTGCTTTGCCATCTCCTACTTGTATTTCATGAGGCAAGAAATTAGATCGAGATCATAACGCGTTTGAGCAGGCGTTCAATGTGTCTTCAGTTTATCGTGTCTTCAGTTTATCAACCATATATCCCTCTGCTTTTCAACAGTTTTTCAACGAGCGTATTTTTTCAATCGAGCGTGCTTTTTCAGGCAGCGCACTTCGGACGAAGTGCGCTGTCGCTTTATTGGCTGTTTAATGTTCCGGTTTAAACGTTTTACAATCTGTTTCCTCTGAACTTGAAGCTTGATCGCCCTCTTGACTGACGACGTAAATGGCGTCCGCTTCACAAATATTTCCCTCGCCCCAAAAAACACAATTGCTGACTTCACATAACACGTCCCTCGCCAACTGAAATCACCCCCTTGCTCTGTTATCTTCTCCATTTTTTAAGCGAGCATAACTGTTGAGCCAAAGGGAAAGAGTGATCATGGCGCCACTTTTAGCCAATTTTTATCGACAAGTGCACCCCGCATTCAAGCAAAGACAACGGTTTTGTTTTTATGGACGATAATTCGGTCTTCCAAATGCCAGGATACCGCTCTGGCCAAAACGACTTTTTCAATTTGCCTGCCGATGCGCTTTAAATCAAGCACGTCGTGGCGATGACTCACCCGCTGTACATCTTGTTCAATAATCGGGCCTTCATCCAATTCGTTGGTGACGTAATGGGAGGTTGCCCCGATGATTTTCACCCCCCGCTCATAGGCCCGTTCATACGGTTTGGCACCGACGAAAGCGGGCAAAAAGGAATGATGTATGTTAATAATCCTGTTCGGATAACGTTCTACAAAAGATGGATTCAAAATTTGCATATAGCGGGCCAACACGATCAAGTCAATGTCAGCACCCATGAGTTGAAGTTGTTTTTGCTCAGCTTCTGCTTTCGTTTCCTTCGTCACGGGAATATGGTGAAAAGGTATACCAAACGATTCGGCAATGTCCTTGGCTTGAGAATGATTGCTGATGATCATGGCGACATCGGCACACAGATCGCCCGCTTGCCACTGCCATAGCAATTCCAAAAGGCAATGATCCTGGCGGGAGACAAAAATGGCCATTCGTTTCAAACGATAAGCATACGAAAAGCGCCAGTCCATATCCCATTTTTCAGCGACGGGGATAAAAGCGGTTTCCAATCGTTTTTCTTTCTCGGGCAGATCGGGCAAATCAAATTCGATGCGCATAAAAAAACGTCCGCCTTCGGGATCTGTGGAATACTGGTCAGATTGAATGATGTTGGCGCCCTGATCATACAAAAATTGAGAGACAGCCAGGACTATGCCGGGCCGATCCGGACAAGAAATGAGCAATCTGGCCCTGTTTTTGTTTTTTGCTTGTAATTTTCGCAAGTGTTGTGCAGCCAGTGTATTCATCGATGGTAACTTCCTCCTATATGTCTTTAGTGGCGATATTTTGTGCTGCTAAATGCCCAAAATCTATCTTATCACCACTATTCCCCTAAAAACAACACATCTTCTCCTTGTTCAACCCTAAATGATCAGCGCGGATGCCAGCGGATTCAAAGATTGTCAAAATGGTGACAAATGTCATTCTGACCGGCTGAATGTGACATTTGTCACAGCCATTCCCTCCCAGCTGTCAGTAAGCTAAAGGTACAGAGAACAAACCTTTCAGCAATGAGCATCGCGTGAAGGGAGGCGTCAACATGTCCAATCTGGAGTATAAAAAATCAAAACAAAAAAATCCGCATACGCACACGACTAAAACGCATGAAGATCAGTCATTGAAGGGAACTTTTGTATCCGTCATGTTATTGGGAACATTCATTGTTGTTGCCTGGGTCGGTATTTTCTATCTTTTTATTTCTCGACTGTAATGGTTGTCCACAATGTTCAGAGAGGAGTATGAATGATGCATTTACATCGCTATGAAAAGTATTGGCTTATTTTCGGCGTGGGCACGCTCATTATATTTTTGTCGGTCATTGGGGTGAGCGCCTTCGCCATGGGGAACCATCCACCCAGTCATACCGAAACGATTGATCCGCAAAATGTGGATGAAACCCCGCCTTTCGACAACCCGGGCCTTGAACAAATCGATGAGCACACTTATGTGGCCACGATCAAAGCGATGACATTTGGTTACCAACCGAATGAAATCGAAATACCGGTCGGTTCAACAGTCATTTTTCAAGTGACCAGCCAGGACGTCGTCCACAGTTTCACCATTCCCGGTACGAACGTCAATATGATGGTTACCCCCGGTCATATCAATAAAGCGGAGCACACCTTCACCGAACCGGGTTCGTATTTGGTGCTGTGCAATGAGTATTGCGGTACAGGCCATCATTACATGCAAATGACGATTGAGGTGATAGAATGAGCTTCGTAACAAATAACGGGATTGATCAACGTGACGGCAAACTGGGCATGACCTTTCTGTACGTCGCTTTCGCCGCCCTCATTGTAGGAGCATCCTGCGGCGTACTGCAAGGTTTGGTTCGGGGAGGATTGATCGAGCTTCCCGGTTTTCTCGATTATTATCAAATCTTAACTGTTCACGGCGTACTGCTCGCCCTCGTTTTTACCACGTACTTTATCTTTGGCTTTTTATTCGCCGGAATGAGCAAAATGCTGGGCAAGATGACTTCCGGGGAACGCACGTCAGGATGGATCGGTTTTACCATCCTAACCATCGGCACGGTGTTGACAGCGATCATGATTCTCTTGAATGACGGATCGGTGCTGTACACGTTTTATGCGCCGATGCAAGCCTCGCCCTGGTTTTATATCGGGCTGGCGCTGTTTATGATTGGCACATGGATCTGTGGTGCTGCCATGTTGACCCACTATTTTCGCTGGAAAAAAACGAACAAAGGTCAATTAACCCCTCTGTTCAGTTTTATGACCGTCGGGACCATTTTGCTCTGGTATGTGGCCTCAATCGGCATTTCGGCCACGGTCATTCTGCAATTTATTCCCTGGTCCTTCGGACTGGTTGATAAAATTAACGTGCTCTTAAGCCGAACATTATTTTGGTATTTTGGACACCCGCTCGTTTATTTTTGGCTGCTGCCGGCCTATATGGCTTGGTATGTCGTCATTCCCAAAATTATCGGCGGAAAACTGTTTAGTGATTCGCTGGCACGCTTAAGCTTTATCTTGTTTTTGCTTTTTTCCATTCCCGTCGGTTTTCACCATCAACTGATGGAATCGGGTATCCCTGAATTTTGGAAATACTTGCAAGTCGTTTTAACATTTGCTGTCATCGTTCCGTCACTGCTCACAGCTTTTTCCATGTTTGCCACGTTCGAATCAGCCGGAAGGGCTCAAGGAGCAACCGGACTATTCGGTTGGTTCAAAAAATTGCCCTGGCATGACGTACGCTTCCTGGCTCCATTTATCGGTATGATCTATTTCATTCCGGCTGGAACAGGCGGAATTATCAATGCCAGTCACCAAATGAACGCTGTCGTACACAATACGCTTTGGGTCGTCGGTCATTTCCATGCCACAGTCGGCGCCACCGTTGCACTGACCTTCTTTGGCATCACGTACTGGCTCATCCCCGTTTTAAGAGGCAGACAGTTAACACCAAAAATGAACAAATTAGGCGTGATCCAAACCATCCTCTGGTCGGTAGGAATGTTCATCATGTCCGGGGCCATGCACATCCTCGGATTGTTCGGAGCCCCTCGCAGAACGGCCTATACGACTTATCAAGATCATCCGACAGCGCTGGAATGGCTGGAAGGCGTATTCAGCAGTCAGGTGACAATGGCCATCGGAGGAACGATATTGTTTGTTGCCGCTTTGCTGATGATTTATAATGTCATCCATCTGGCCTTTTTGGCCCCGAAAGCCCAAACGGAATTTCCCATCAGTGAAGTGGCCGAAGATGCCGGCCAAACGCCCCGAATTTTGGAAAACTGGAAACTATGGATTGGGATCGCCTTCGCTTTGATTCTGTTCGCTTATACGATTCCGCTGTGGGATATGATCCAAAATGCTCCTCCCGGATCACCGCCGATCAGAACGTGGTAAAAGTGGTCAATCCGACAAGCCCTTTTCTTGCATAATAACAACATTCTTTGGAAGCTGACTCATGCATGAAAGTTTGAGTCAGCTTTTTTCGTTCAGCACACATCATACATGTCTGTCCATCCTAGCCTGATCTGATACACCCGACAGCGGCACCCCACACCGGGTCTAAATGTCACACTTTTTTGAACGCAAAGCGACAATTGTGTGAAAAGTCTTATAGCGGCGGCTGTAGAACCACATCGTCCAGTGTATATGCATTATAATTGAATTATCAATAGGTAATCGGAATTTAATTATACTAGGTAATCGGGGGGATGCGTGATGGGACAAACCGAAATGCTGAACATGGGACGCACGGACAATACCCTTTATTTTTCGGATCAAAATTTTTCTTCTCTAGAAGACATGATGGATGAACAGGAAGTGCCTGCCGGTTCATATCTTTTTTGGGAAAAAGACAAAGCGGATAATCTGTATTATGTAAAGCAAGGCGAAGTCAAAGCGACAAAAACGACGGAATCCGGGAAAGAATTTTTGTTGTATCTGTTTAATGAAGGCGACCTTTTTGGGGAACTGAGCCGTTTTTCAGGGCTCACATGCAGCTATAATGCTGTCGTCACCGAAGACAGCGTACTGGGCGTCATCAACCAAGACGATTTGGATATTTTACTATGGCAAAACAAGCGCATGGCCCTTGAATTTTATCAATGGCTGTCATTAATGCACAGAATGACCCAAACGAAACTGCGCGACCTCCTGTTTTACGGTAAACCCGGCGCATTGTGTTCCACCCTGATTCGTTTGGTCCATTCTTACGGAAAATCCCATCCCAAGGGCATTTTCATTTCTAAGAAGCTGACAAATACAGAACTGGGAGATTTCATCGGCGCCTCCCGCGAAAGTGTGAACCGGATGTTAAACGAATTGAAGAAACAAGGCGTCCTTGAACAAGAACGCGGTCATATCATCATTAAAGACATGAATTATCTTAAAAATACTTGTCATTGTGAGAATTGTCCGGTAGAAATTTGCCGCATGTGAATTTAGTGTATGATCCACCACTAAGGCAGTCATAGCCGGAAATAACAGCGCCAATCCGAGTCCAAAAATGACCATCCCGCCGAGGCAAAAAGAGCCGGACAACGACGGCGGTCTTGAAAAGCAAACAGGCCACAATCCAAAAAACCCATTTTATACCTAGATACGTTTTAACGAGACCACCGAAAGCAGGCCCCAAAATGGCAGAAAGGTTGATCGCAGCTCCGGATAAAGTCATGGTCCTTTCTTTCCGGCCCGTGCCGGAACGATCCCCAAAAAAGCAAATACAGCCGGGATTAATAGCCCTCCCCCTATCCCCTGCAGAAAACGAATCCAGAAAAGCTGGTTTGCTGTTGTTAAGGCTAACACCCCGACAATCAATCCCATCAGCAAAGAGCCCGCTCCCAGATTCCGAGCATAAGGTGAAATAAGCTGTGAAAAAGTATCCAGGAAACTCACCACGACAACGAAATAAACAAAATATCTCAAGGGTTTGCTTCTTTATTTTTTTCAGTTTCAGTTTAATTGAGACGTCCCCGAAAAACTGTGATTAGAGTCACAACGGTGAAATACGCATCTTTCAATTATCCAGAAATTAAATATAACTTAACATAAATTAACCATTATTAATAAAACCAATTAAAAACCAACGAATTCGATTGCATTCTAGTCACGAATAAGCTATCCTTTTTTTAAAATTAACAAACTATTCGATCAAGGGGAGCGGTCAATGAGTGAATTAAGGGAGCAAACTTATACTCCTGATGAAGTCGCCAAGATATTAAAAATCTCTAAACATACTGTTTATGAGTTAGTGAAGCGAGGGGATTTGACTGCCTTTCGCGTAGGTAACAAGATGCGTATCGATGCTCACGACCTTGCCATTTACAAACAAAACATGAGGTATATAAGCCAATCCGCTTCAAAAAACAGGCTTACAATGAAAGTGGACCAAGGTTCTCCTTCGTCGTTAAGAATAGCGGGCAGTCATGATTTTCTCATTGAACACCTCACACATTTTCGGGACACCACCCCTTCCTCCTATCTGCTTCATACTACGTACATAGGAAGTTTGGATGGATTGATGATGCTTTATCAAGGGAAAACAGACATTGCTGCGATGCATCTTCTAGACCCTGTGACGAAAGAATACAACCTCCCCTACGTGCAACGCTTTTTCATTCAGGAACCGATTACTGTTCTGAAACTGGCTGTGCGCAAGCAAGGATTGATCGTCGCCCAGAACAATCCGAAAAATATTTGCTTTTGGGAAGATCTTGCGCGGAAAGACGTCATATTCGTAAACCGTCAAAAAGGATCTGGTACCCGTTTTTTGCTTGACAGCGAACTTGCAAAACGGCGTATCAGGCCACAACATATTCGAGGGTATGAGCAAGAAGTGTGGAATCATCTTGATGCTGCCGCTTGTGTCGCTCGCGGCAGTGCCGATGTCGCTCTCGGCATTGAAGCTGCCGCCAAAAAATTGAATCTTTCATTCATTCCGTTAAAAACGGAATCGTTCGACCTGATATTTCGATGGACAAAAGACAACAGCAAAGGATTAACTTCTTTCTGCGAACTTTTGCAATCAGATCGTTTCAAAAACAGTTTGCAACATTTAGACGGATACGATTTCTCTCAGCTGGGACATACCATTTATCAGGCCAACGTGTAATCGGGATTCAGGCATGACCCCCCGACTAAAGTCCACGATCTCATTCATCAAAGTCTGATAGATTCATCAATGCCAGATAGATTCAT
>CALBTX010000022.1 GCA_937967685.1 uncultured Bacillaceae bacterium
GAGATATTGACATGAAAGTTCACGGTAACTATAATACAGTCAGTATGTGATGACAACAGTATGGTTTTGTACCGTACGTGGAGGATGATTAAAAAAGTGCAATCTGTCAGACTGCGTTTCCCATCTTTGAACCGGTAACTTCATACGGTCAAAGGCTCTGCTTGTGTATGCAGGGTAAATGGGAGCAGTCTGTCCTTTTTTCATCATTAACCGTGAAGACGCGGTGAGTGAAGACAGACAGGGATGTCTGTCTTTTTGTTTTTGACCCGCCTACTGATTGGCCATAGCCATGTTGATTGAATACAGATCCCTCAAGATGATACTGATGATGGGAATGGATTCCTAAGCTGCACAGACGATTGAATGCATAAGAGTGTGTTTCCTCTTCCTTTTACGCTGTAGCACAGGCAGATGCCTGTCATTTTTTATTTGGAAAGGAAGAGGACAGTTGGCAACAAATAAAGTTCGGGAATCACGTAAAGTTCGGGAATCACGTAAATCACGTAAAGTACGGAAATCACGTAAAGTACGGGGACCGCGTAAAGTACGGGGATCGCATAAAGTCCAGGGATCGCGTAAAACACGGGGATCACGGAAATCGTTTGGTCATAGAGAAGCACCAAACTTTTCAGGACAACATTTATTGCATAACAAAAGAATTGTTCATGAGATGGTCAATCTGGCGGGCATTAAAGACGATGATACAGTTCTGGAATTAGGTGCAGGAAAAGGAGCGTTAACTTCAGTCCTGAGTCAAAGAGCCGGCAGAGTATTGGCCGTTGAAAATGATCCCCGGTTTGTGGAAGTGCTGAGAAACAAATATATTGACCGACCCAATACGAAAATCATTGCTCGGGATATTTTGGAGATCAATCTGCCTCATGAAAAGTTTCACGTTGTTTCCAATATTCCTTATGCGATCACAACCCCGATCATGAAGAAGCTATTGAACAAACCCTCCACCGGTTTAGAGCGGGGTGTGATCATGGTGGAAAAAGGCGCCGCAAAAAGATTTACGTCCAAGTTCGTCAAAGATCCTTATGTGGCTGCATGGAGGATGTTTTTTGACATCCGTTATGTGAAAGAGATCTCCAGAAACAATTTTTCTCCACCGCCGAAAGTGGATTCTGCTATTATATCGATAAGCAGGAAAAAAACATCAATGGTACCCTATAAAGATTATTTTCTCTTTTGGGGGCTTGCGATGTACATGCTGAAAGAGCCGCGACAACCTGTGGAGACCGCTTTGAAAGGTGTTTTTACTTCTCCTCAAATCAAGCGTTTAAAGAGGCACTTAGGCATCAGGCAGTATGTTCCGGTGGGATCCTTATCAGATAGACAGTGGGGCGTCATATTTGAAACAATGGTCAGTCATGTTCCAAAATACAGATGGCCAAAAATGAAAAAAAGCTTATTTGGGTGAAACAAAATGATAGCATTTTTAATATGGTTAACATTACAGTTACTGGTTTGGGGATTTTTAACTTACCCCTTATTTCAGAATTTGGATCTTCATATCTGGCGGTTATTAGGCGTTGCGGTTTACTTTTCCTTATTTTTTCTAACGCCGCTCTTTAGTAAGAGAAATGGGTATTTAAGCCTCGTGTTTTGTTTGCAAGTCGGCACCATCACCTGGACTTTTTTTCCTCAGGCCACATACGACTACAACCCCTATGTGTTATTGACTTATGCGCTGCTTATGGCCGAAGCAGCTGAACGGTTACCTTTTAAACATATGGTGATGGTGTTCCTTTTCGGTCTCCTGGCGAACATTGGCATTGTAGCATCCGGCAATGTGTCCCTCATGGACGCGTTATTTCATATGCTGTTCTTCATCATGTTATTCACAGGTTTAGTTTATTATAAAATTAGAGCTGAACAACATGAGCGGCTTTTATCTCGATACGAACGCTTGTACAGGGAATTTCGCATGCTGAAGCGACGAATAGCTCAGGATGAAGAGAGCGCCAGACAGGAAGAGCGGCAGATGATCGGCCAAGAAATACATGATTCAGTAGGACATAAACTAACCTCACTGATTATGCAATTGGAAGCTTACAGGATCCAATCAGACACGAAAGCTCATCCTCAGCTGGAGCGCTTGAAGCATCTGGCTCATGAAAGTTTGGAAGAAACCCGTCGTGCGGTGAAAACTTTTAAACAAAAAGAAGTTGGTGGCTTACAAGGGGTGATGCGGCTCATTCGAAAACTCGAATTGGAAAGTTTTATTCGCATTTATTTTTCGGCAAACCCCGGAGCATTTGCCGCACCTTTGACCGGTGAACAATCTTTTGCGATTTATCGGGCCGTTCAAGAAGGATTAACGAATATTATGAAGCACAGCCAGGCACGAGAAGCTCAAATTACGTTTGATGCGCCGGGCGGCAGCATTTTTCGATTTGAAATGATCAATCCGATCAAACATGATCACGAATTTAAAGAAGGTTATGGACTCGCCTCAATGCGGGAACGATTTGAAAAGTTAGGTGGCGGTCTGGACATCCAAAGTAGTGCAAAACAATTTATCTTACGAGGTTGGGTAAGATTGACAGAACGGGGGGATCTTCATGATTCGAGTGCTTCTGGCCGAAGATCAAATGATGGTTCGTCAAGGTCTAAAGGTGATGATTGAATCCGATCCGGACATAAAAATAACGGGCGAAGCAGCTGATGGAAAAGCAGCGGTTCAACTTTGTGAGCAACAATTGTTTGACATTGCCGTTTTGGATATTCGCATGCCTGTGATGGATGGCATTGAAGCGGCCAAAATGATACGCGAGCGATGGCCGTCGATCAAAATATTGATGCTGACAACCTTTGACGACGATCAATATGTTTTGGAGTCGCTTAAACTCGGCGTCAACGGTTATCTATTAAAAAGCGGGGATACCGATTCGCTCATTCGTTCAATCAAAAGCGCGCTGTCCGGCGGTTTATCGCTTGAAGATCAGGTCGCGGCCAAAGTGATGCCAACGCTGTTACAACAACGATCACAAACGCAGACAATTGATGCGAGCTTAACGCCAAGAGAAAGAGCCATACTAAAATGTATTGGCGAAGGACTGAACAATCAAGAAATTGCCGATCGCCTTGGGCTGTCTGTCGGCACGGTGAAAAACAATACCAGCCAAATTCTGGATAAGCTGGATTTGCGCGACCGCACACAATTGGCGATCTATGCCATTCGCCATCAACTCGTTTGAGGCAAAACTAAAATGACTAAAGTCACGTTTTTGGAGTGAGTGAATGACTGGAGTCAGTATCGGCTCCAGTTTTTTTCATTTATTCTATAGTTAAACCAGATCCTAAATGATGATGGAGGTTCGCTGATGATTGAAACCGTACGCTTAAGTAAAGCCTTTAAAGAAAAAGTCGTTGTCGAAGATGTGAATTTATACTTGGACCAAGGAGAATCCGTCGGATTGCTCGGCCCCAATGGCGCTGGAAAATCCACCACGATATCGATGATCTCCTCTTTATTAAAGCCCACTTCCGGGGATGTGAAGCTAGATGGTCAGAGTGTCATTCGCGACCCGAGTAAGATAAGAAAAGTACTCGGTGTCGTCCCCCAGGAGATTGCACTCTATCAAGAACTGTCAGCATATGAAAATTTAAAGTTTTTTGGACGTATTTACCGCGTACCAAAGGACCAACTGGAATCACGCATTCAAGAAACTCTGCAAATGGTTGGACTCCAAGATCGACAAAAAGATCCAATCAAAACATTTTCAGGCGGTATGAAACGCCGGATCAATATTGCCACCGCCCTGTTACACAGTCCAAAAATTTTAATTCTGGATGAGCCGACGGTCGGCATCGACCCTCAATCGCGCAACTATATTTTGGAAATGGTGCGCCAATTGAATGTGCAGAAAGGAACAACGGTCCTTTATACAAGTCACTATATGGAAGAAGTGGAGCAGCTTTGCCATCGTGTGTATATTATGGATCACGGCAGAGTGATCGCTTCGGGCAGTCAATCAGAACTGTTAAGCATTCTTTCTAATGAAGATACGATCAAAGTGCAAGTAAACCAGTTGACCGATGCCTTTATAACAGCGATACGAAATATTGACGTCGTTCGCCGAGTCGAAGAAACAGGCGACGGCATTAAAATCATCGTTCAAAAATCGAGAAATATCATAAGCGATCTTGTCAAACTTGCGGAGCAAGAAAACATTCAAATTCTCAACTTCCAGATGGAAAATCCGAGTCTTGAGGATGTATTTCTTCATTTAACCGGTCGAACATTGAGAAATTAGGGGGTTCCTATATGCTGACATTTTTAAAGAAAGATTTACTGTTATTTTGGCGCGACCGCAAAGAAGTTTCAATCGTGATCATCTTACCGCTCATTTTAGTAGTCATTCTCAGTTTCTCGATGTCTGGATTATTTAATAATGGTCTTGGTGAAAACGATGATCTGTCATTAGGGTTAGTCATTGAAGATAACCAAGATGAAGCAATGGCAGAATTTGAATCGACCGTTAAGCAGTCGCCTAGCATTCCTGAAGAAGAAAAACGAGCACTTTTATCACACGTGCAGGAAGCATCACCCGTGGCAATGTTAACAGACTTTTTGAAAAGTCCTGATTTAGAGAGTTGGATGACCGTTCAAACGATGTCCAGAAGTGCAGCAGAAGAAAGTATTGATAATGGGGACCTGAACGCCATGCTGGTCATTCCTGAAAATTACACCGCTCAATTATTAAAAAACATCTACCTCGATGACGGAACGGAACCATCGTTAAGTTTTGTGGCCAAGGAAACAGCCGTTGAAGTCGATATGATTCACGATGTCATTCAAGGATTCTTAGATACAATGAACCTGCAATATGCCTTATTTGCGTCGGGCAGTGAAATGGATTTCGCTCAAGTCAAACTGCCTGAAGGTGGGATGGAAACGATTGAGGACAAACAGTCTTTTACATTTACGCTGGATCAATATTTTGCCTTTTCGATGGGTGCATTGTTTGTCTTATTTATGGCCAGTACGGTGGCCAGCCGAACCGTTGTTGAAAAGCGCGAGCATACGTTTCATCGGATCGCAATAACGAACACGCCTGCCCTTCACTTTTTATTCGGCAAAACGTTTGCCACCTTCATTCTGGCTTGTTTGCAAATCTTGTTAATCTTTATTGGCTCGCATGTCATCTTAGGTGTTTTTGAAGATCGATCATTGACGTTCTGGGGCGGGCTGTTCTTCGTGGCGGCGATTTATTCCTTTGCCATGGCCGGATTATCTGCGATTATGACCTCAATCACCCTGCGCCTTAAAAATCCGGAAGCGGTCGATGGGATATTTTTAATCATCATTATGGTCTTTGGTATGATTGGCGGGAACTTTGTTCCGATCTACGTCTTGCCGAACTGGCTCCAACAAATCGGAGAATGGACGCCGAACGGTCTGACGCTGGCCGTATTAATGGAATGGTTCCAATTCGAGGACATATCACTGTTGTGGATGCCTGCCAGCGTTTTGCTTGTGATCACATTGATTGCCATCACGATCAGTATCATCTTATATCCTAAGAGGGGGGAAACTTCATGATTCCGGTTTTTTTGGCTCAGCTGGCTAAAGAACGTCGCAACCCGCTGCTGATCATCGTATTTGTTGTTGCTTGTATTGGAGCCACGATGGTTTTTACGGGAGGGATACAAACGCCGACAACGATCGCCATTTTTAGTGAGGAAGATCATGCCCAAGCTATTGAGGAAAAATGGGAGAACTTATTAAATGCCGAAGGCGATATTCGTTTCGTCATCACCGACGCGGCGAAAGCAAGAGAGGATGTCCTGCAAGGACGGTCCGATGTGGCCATTAAACTTTTTGAACACGATTATCAATTGATTGCTTCAGTGGATTTACCAACGATCCAATACATTGACCACTATGTCAGAAAAATATTTGAGAAAGAGGCATTCATTAATGCCGCCGCTGCCCAATCGAATCATCCGGCAGCATTCAGGGCGGACATCGAATCAAAATTGGATCATCCATTAATGGAAATGGATGTGACGGCGCTAACGGGTGACGAGCTTTCAAGTTATGATATGGGCACCCAATTAATGTTTGCCTTCACTTTGTTAGTAGCGATGTTTATGATCGGATTTAGAGTCAACAATGTATTGAAAGACAAAGTTTATGGTTTATGGGACCGGTTGATTTTATCACCTGTTTCAAAAGCGGGCATGTATACAGGCTATCTGACGTACGCTTTTTTAATCGGGTTTGTGCAGACTTTAATCATCTTGCTTGTCTTTAAATATGTTTTAAACTATGACCTTGGCGAACGATTCGGTCTCTTGATGGTCATCGTTGCGTTTTTCACCTTCAGCATGGTGAGCGTGGCTGCTTTATTAACAGGCCTTGTTCGCAAACCTGAACACTTTTATGCGATTTATCCATCGGTCATCCCCCTTATACCATTGGTCAGCGGAGCTTACATGCTGCCTGGCACGATGACCAATCCTGTCTTGACGTTCATCGGAGATCTTTTCCCGCTTTCTCATGCTATGGATGCCATCATTGATGTTGTCCTGTATGATGCCGCTTGGCAAGATATCACGCAATCGCTGATCCTCATGATCCTTATCGGAGTGGTTGCCATGGGCATTGGGATCAATCTGATCGAACGCAGACAAAGTTCGTGATTAAGCGCTCGCGATTAAGCACATGATAGGAGCCGTTTCAAGCGGCTCATGTTCTTTTTTGAATGAACCCCCAAGTTGTCCTAGGTCTCCAGGATTGGCATGAACAAAAAAATAGGACGTATGCGACAAGCAGGCATAGGTCAGACATACTGCGGGTTTAAGTTTAAGATAGTCAATAATATTCAATTTAAAAATAATATTCCATATATATTTACAAAATATTTTTTTTAATAGCATGGGAGA
>CALBTX010000023.1 GCA_937967685.1 uncultured Bacillaceae bacterium
GTGCCTTGTGCTGGTCGCGTTATTTCTGTATAATAATGAACGTTGGTCATTTATGTGCGATGATGTGGAAGGTTACCGACACACCCGGCCCCTTTGCCATGGGTAACGGGGTGCGGAAAATTTCTGCGGAGTATGTCTGATTATTAAATTGGGCGATAAAGGAGGGACAAAAATGGCAAAACAAAAAATTCGTATTCGTTTGAAGGCGTATGATCATAGGGTTTTGGACCAATCGGCTGAAAAGATCGTGGATACGGCCAAGCGTTCAGGAGCGAGCGTATCGGGACCGGTTCCGCTGCCGACGGAAAAAGCGGTATACACCGTATTGCGGGCCGTTCACAAATATAAGGATTCTCGTGAGCAGTTCGAAATGAGAACACACAAACGTTTAATCGATATACTGAACCCTACCCCACAAACGGTAGATTCGTTAATGCGCCTGGACTTACCATCCGGTGTGGACATTGAAATCAAGCTGTAAATTGTCTATCCAAGCTGTTAACTGTCTATTTCAGTTTGCGCATAGAACGGAACGTATAGAACGGAGATAAAACGGAGACATATATGGATTTAATGGACAACTCAAGAGGAAAGAAAATTGAGGAGGTGTGCTTCATGGCCAAAGGTATCTTAGGTAAAAAGTTAGGAATGACGCAGATTTTCGGCAAAGAAGGTAACGCCATTCCGGTGACCGTCATTAAAGCGGGTCCGTGCGTTGTTCTACAGAAAAAAACAGACGAAACAGATGGATATAAAGCGATTCAGCTCGGTTTTGAAGATAAAAAAGAACATCGGGCCAACAACCCCGAAAGAGGTCATGCCAAAAAAGCTGAAACGACGCCTAAGCGCTACATTCGCGAAATTCGTGGTGTAAACACGGATGAATATGAAGTTGGTCAGGAAGTGAAAGTCAATCTTTTTGAAGCTGGAGAACTTGTCGATGTCACGGGAACATCCAAAGGGAAAGGATTTCAAGGGTCGATTAAACGCCACGGATTTGCCAGGGGACCGATGACACACGGATCACGTTATCACCGTGGACCGGGTTCTTTGGGCGCGGTTGATCCGATGCGCGTATTTAAAGGGAGACGGTTGCCCGGCAGAATGGGTGGCGACAGAGTCACCATTAAAAAATTGGAAGTTGTCAAGGTGGATGAAGACCGCAACTTGCTTCTGATTAAGGGATCGGTTCCCGGAGCCAAAAATAGTTATGTCATCATTCGCGGTTCATAGATCAAACATGGACGGAAAGGAGGAACTTTCATGCCAAAAGTAGCCTTACTGAATCAAAACGGTGAAACGGTCGGAGAAATTGAATTAGATGATTCCGTATTCGGAATTGAACCGAATCAACATGTGCTGCACGACGCTGTGGTGATGCAGCAAGCTTCCCAACGTCAGGGGACACATGCGGTCAAAAATAGATCTGCCGTTCGGGGCGGCGGACGCAAACCATGGAGACAAAAAGGGACCGGACGCGCTCGTCACGGCTCAATTCGTTCACCCATATGGGTGGGGGGCGGCGTCGTCTTTGGGCCTACGCCTCGCAAATATGGATATAAGCTGCCTAAAAAGGTGCGTCGGCTGGCCATTAAATCTGCACTTTCCTCCAAAACAAAAAATGAAGAACTGATTGTTTTGGAAGACCTCACTTTTGAGCAACCGAAAACGAAACAGATGGTCGCAGTGCTTGACAAACTCAATGCACGTAAAAAAGCGCTGATCGTCACTGATTCATACAATGATCATGTTGTCTTATCCAGCCGCAATATACCGGGAGTGACCGTGATGACAGCGAACGGTATCAATGTGTTGGATGTGTTGAAACATGATCACTTGATCATGACGAAAGCGGCCGTTGCTAAAGTAGAGGAGGTGCTTCGCTAATGAAAGACCCTCGTGACATTATTAAGCGTCCGATCATTACAGAACGGACGACCGATATGATGGCTGACAATAAATACGTTTTTGAAGTGGATGTCCGTTCCAACAAAAGTGAAATCAAAAAGGCGGTCGAAGACATTTTTGATGTGAAGGTCGTCAAGGTCAACACGGTCAACATGAAAAGGAAACCAAAGACTTTTGGGCGTTACCAAGGATATACCGCACGCAAGAAGAAAGCCATTGTCAAGCTGTCCGAAGACAGCAAAGCGCTGGAATTCTTTGAAGGGGTATAAAGCGTTTTTTTGAAAGGAGGATACAATGATGGCTGTCAAAAAATATAAGCCTACTTCACCAGGGCGCCGCAACATGTCTGTTTCTACTTTTGAAGAGATTACGACAGATAAACCGGAAAAATCATTATTGGCGCCCTTAAACAAAAAAGCCGGTCGAAACAACCAAGGCCGGATTACCACACGTCATCAAGGGGGCGGTCATAAGCGCAAGTACCGCATCATTGACTTCAAACGCAACAAAGACGGCATACCCGGGCGTGTGGCCACGATTGAGTACGATCCAAACAGAACGGCGAATATCGCTCTTATCCATTATGTGGACGGAGAAAAACGGTACATCTTGCATCCGAAAGGTTTGTCCGTCGGAGATACGATTTATTCCGGACCCGATGCGGACATTAAAACAGGCAATGCGCTTCCGTTGGAAAATATTCCTGCCGGTACAACGGTGCATAACATCGAGTTGAAACCCGGCAAAGGCGGACAACTGGTGCGCGCCGCAGGTGCTGAAGCTCAAGTATTGGGTAAGGACGGCGGCTATGTGCTCGTCCGTTTGAATTCAGGCGAAGTGCGCATGATCCGCAAGGAATGCCGGGCGACGATCGGCCAGGTTGGCAACGTGGAGCATGAGTTAATCAGAATCGGTAAAGCCGGGCGCAGCCGCTGGCTGGGCAAAAGACCGGCCGTTCGCGGATCTGTGATGAACCCCGCCGATCACCCGCACGGTGGTGGGGAAGGTAAAGCACCGATTGGTCTTAAATCCCCTGTCACTCCGTGGGGTAAACCGACGATTGGATACAAAACGCGGAAGAAAAACCACCGCACCGATAAATACATCGTTCGACGCCGCAAAAAATAATGCCTTTGCTGGAAGGGAGGTATACGCATGGGTCGCAGTTTAAAAAAAGGACCTTTCGTGGATGATCACTTGATGAAGAAAGTGGAGGCCCTCAATGAAAAAAAGGAAAAAAAAGTGATTAAAACATGGTCACGACGCTCAACGATCTTCCCCGAGTTTGTCGGTCATACGATCGCTGTACATGATGGACGAAAGCATGTCCCGATCTATATATCTGAAGACATGGTCGGACATAAGCTGGGGGAATTTGCCCCAACCCGTACCTTCAAAGGTCATGCGGGAGACGACAAGAAAACGAAACGCTAATTGTGACAGAGAGGAGGTCCACTTGAAATGGAAGCAAAAGCAGTAGCCCGCTATGTGCGCATTGCTCCTCGTAAAGTTCGTTTAGTCATAGACTTAATTCGAGGCAAAGATGTTGGAGAAGCGATGGCCATCTTGCGACACACTCCCAGAGCAGCTTCTCCCGTTGTGGAAAAAGTATTGAAATCTGCGGTCGCCAATGCAGAACACAATTATAAGATGAATCCTGACAATCTTGTCATTCGTTCCATTACGTGTGATCAAGGACCGACCTTGAAAAGATTTCGTCCTAGAGCTCAGGGTCGTGCCACCCGAATTAATAAACGCACGAGTCATATTACTGTCGTTTTATCAGAAAAGGAGGGTTAATGCGTGGGTCAAAAAGTCAATCCGAAGGGTCTTCGACTCGGAATCATTCGTGACTGGGAATCCAAATGGTATGCTGACAAAGAATATGCCGACTATTTGCTGGAAGACCTGGAGGTACGCAAGTATATCGAAAACAAATTGAAGGACGCCGCCGTTTCGACGATAGAAATTGAGCGGGCAGCCAACCGTTTGAACATCACCGTCCATACTGCCAAACCCGGAATGGTCATTGGTAAAGGCGGTTCAGAAGTTGAAGCATTGCGCAAAGCATTGAGTCAAATGACCGGAAAACGAGTTCATATCAACATTAGTGAAATCAAAAATCCTGATTTGGATGCCAAACTGGTCGCTGAAAACATCGCCCGGCAAATTGAAAACCGGATTTCATTTCGCCGAGCCATGAAACAAGGCATGCAGCGCACGATGCGCGCCGGGGCAGAAGGCATTCGCACATTGGTGAGCGGACGTTTGAACGGAGCCGATATTGCCCGCAGTGAAGGTTACAGTGAAGGGACCGTTCCCTTGCATACGTTGCGCGCTGATATCGATTATGGCACAGCGGAAGCAGATACAACGTACGGAAAGATAGGGGTTAAGATTTGGATTTATCGCGGAGAAGTGCTTCCCGAGGTGAGATCCAAAGCAGCGGAAGGAGGAAAATAAATGTTAATGCCAAAACGCGTGAAGTTCCGCAAAGAACACCGTGGAAGGATGAAAGGGTTAGCCAAAGGTGGTCGGGAAGTGATTCACGGCGATTACGGTTTGCAAGCATTGGAACCCGCCTGGATCACCAACCGTCAGATAGAAGCTGCCCGTATTGCCATGACCCGTTATATTAAACGGGGTGGAAAAGTATGGATTAAAATCTTCCCTTCCAAACCTTATACGAAAAAACCGTTGGAAGTAAGAATGGGTTCCGGGAAAGGTTCACCGGAAGGTTGGGTAGCCGTCGTTAAGCCTGGAAAAGTCATGTTTGAAATTGCCGGCGTACCGGAAGAAACCGCTCGGGAAGCGATGCGTC
This sequence comes from uncultured Bacillaceae bacterium, assembly GCA_937967685.1. Lineage (GTDB taxonomy): Bacteria > Bacillota > Bacilli > Caldalkalibacillales > Caldalkalibacillaceae > CALBTX01. The sequence continues at coordinate 4,730 of CALBTX010000023.1, forward strand.
TCGCATCTCATAAGTTGCCGATCAAAACGAAATTCGTTGTACGCGAAGGTTTGGGTGGTGAGGCTAATGAAAGCTGATGAATTGCGAGAAATGACCACTGCCGAAATCGAACAAAAAGTGAAATCACTGAAAGAGGAATTGTTCAACCTCCGTTTCCAGCATGCAACCGGTCAATTGGATAATCCCGCTCGCATTCGTGAAGTGCGCAAAGGGATTGCCCGGGCCAAAACGGTTTTACGTGAAAGAGAACTCGGTATTCATAAAGTATAATTCCGAAAGGAGGTATTGCTGTGGCAGAACGCAATCAACGCAAAGTACAAGTTGGTCGAGTCGTCAGCGACAAGATGGATAAAACGATTACGGTGCTCGTTGAAACATATAAAAGAGATCGGCTTTACGGAAAACGGGTCAAATATTCAAAGAAATTTAAAGCGCACGATGAAAACAATACAGCCAAAGTCGGAGATATCGTCAAAATCATGGAAACCAGACCGCTTTCTAAACATAAACGCTGGCGTTTGGTGGAAGTGGTGGAAGAGGCTGTTGTTATCTAGCTGTGGAAGGAGGCTTAAACGATGATTCAACAAGAATCCCGACTGAAAGTTGCCGACAACTCCGGGGCAAGAGAACTGTTGTGCATTAAAGTGCTGGGGGGTACAGGACGGAAGTATGCCAATATCGGTGACATGATCGTCTGTTCCGTCAAAGAAGCAACACCCGGGGGCGTTGTCAAGAAAGGCGACGTTGTTCGTGCTGTTGTCGTTCGCTCCCGCAGAGGGAAACGACGCAGTGACGGTTCCTACATTCGTTTCGATGAAAATGCCGCTGTGATTGTACGCGAGGATAAAAGTCCTCGAGGAACGCGTATTTTTGGCCCTGTGGCCCGTGAACTGCGTGACAAAGACTATATGAAAATTATTTCTCTTGCACCTGAAGTGCTTTAAAATTGACAAGGAGGTGCAAATGATGCACGTCAAAAAAGATGATACCGTCATGGTTATTTCCGGTAAAGATAAAGGGAAAAAAGGTCGTGTGCTTAAAGCCTTCCCTTCCCGTAATCGAGTGCTCGTTGAGGGGATCAATATGGTTTACAAACACCAGAAGCCGTCACAGACACATCCTCAAGGGGGCATTATTCATCAGGAAGCCCCGATACACGTATCCAATGTGATGCCCATTGATCCGAAAACCGGAGAACCGACTCGCGTTGGTTATCAAATCAACGATAAAGGCAAGAAAGTGCGCATTGCCAAGAAATCCGGTCAGCCGCTGGATAAGTAGTCAGATAGGAAAGGAGGAACTCGATGATGGCAGCGAGATTGCAAGAGTTATATCACGACTCAATCATCCCTGCGTTAATGAAAAAATTCAATTATAAAAGTGTCATGCAAGCTCCCAAAGTGGAAAAAGTGGTCATCAATATGGGGGTTGGAGAAGCGGTCGGAAATCCAAAAATATTGGACGGCGCTGTTTCCGACCTGGAAACGATCACCGGGCAAAAACCGATCGTGACGAAAGCGAAAAAATCGGTCGCCGGATTCAAGCTTCGTCAAGGAATGCCGATCGGTGCCAAAGTGACACTTCGCGGAGAACGCATGTATCACTTTTTGGATAAACTGTTTCATGTTGCCCTGCCTCGCGTGCGCGATTTTCGCGGCGTATCACCGAAATCATTCGACGGCCGGGGGAATTATACACTCGGATTGAAAGAACAGTTGATCTTCCCCGAAATCGAGTACGATAAAATTGATAAGGTGCGCGGAATGGATGTCGTGATCGTGACGACGGCAAAAACGGACGAAGAAAGCAAGGAATTACTAAAAGAACTCGGAATGCCTTTTAGACAGTAATTGGCCGAGTGAATGCGTTCGGTTTTCAGATATGATTTCAACCGCAACCAAGTCAGTTCAAGGAGGGGTGAAAGCAAAAAGTGGCCAAAAAATCTATGATCGCCAAAGCGAAGCGCAAGCCGAAGTACAAAGTGCGCGCCTATACGCGTTGTGAACGTTGTGGACGCCCGCACTCTGTCATGCGTAAATTCAAATTGTGCCGCATTTGTTTCCGCGAACTTGCTTATAAAGGGCAAATTCCCGGTGTAAAAAAAGCTAGCTGGTAATCCCTGCGAAAAAGGGAAGGAGGTAAATCGTTATGGCAATGACAGATCCTATCGCAGATTTGTTAACTCGCATTCGGAACGCCAATGCCGTTCGTCACGAATCGTTGGAAGTACCCGGTTCGAAGATAAAGAAAGAGATCGTGGACATTTTGAAAAATGAAGGGTTTATCCGCGACTCAGAGTGGATTGATGATAACAAACAAGGGATTATCCGGATCTTTCTGAAGTATGGCCCTAATAACGAACGTGTCATTACGGGATTGAAACGGATCAGTAAACCAGGGTTGCGCGTGTATGCCAAAAGTTCGGAAATTCCTCGTGTGCTTGGAGGACTAGGCATCGCCATCATTTCCACTTCCAAGGGCGTCATGACGGATAAAGAGGCGCGCAGGCAGCGGGTCGGCGGAGAAGTGCTCGCTTACGTTTGGTAATTATCACAACTGAAACGGAGGTGATCTTATGTCTCGCGTTGGCATCAAACCGATCGAGATTCCGGAGAAAGTCGAGGTCAAAGTGGACGGCAACCGGGTGACCGTCAAAGGACCGAAAGGTGAATTGAGTCGTGAATTTGACCCGGAAATGACCATCAAACTGGAAGGACAAACACTCACCGTCGAACGTCCTTCAGATCAAAAAAAATATCGTTCCCTACACGGTACGACCCGATCGCTCATCGCCAATATGGTCGAAGGTGTGACGAAAGGGTTTGAAAAGAAACTTGAATTGGTTGGCGTGGGATACCGGGCTTCAAAAAGCGGCAAGAAGCTGGTCCTTAATGTCGGTTATTCCCATCCGGTGGAAATCACTCCTGAACAAGGTGTGGAAGTCGAAGTTCCCTCACAAACAGAAGTGACGGTAAAAGGGATTGACAAGGAGCGCGTAGGCGCGGTGGCTGCCAATATTCGCAACGTTCGCCTGCCTGAACCGTATAAAGGCAAGGGCATTCGCTATGAAGGAGAACAGATTCGTCGTAAAGAAGGTAAGACCGGTAAGTAATCGGTGAATCTAGTCCCCTTTCCAAAGCACCCATTCGCTAGACGTCATGGAAGGAGGAATGAGACAGTGATCACGAAAGAAAGCAGAAACAAAACCAGGAAATTAAGACACGCCCGAGTACGCCGTAAGTTGAGCGGTACACCCGAACGCCCCCGTTTGAATGTTTTTCGTTCGTCGAAACATATTTATGCCCAAGTGATTGATGATCTGGCCGGCAAAACGCTTGTGCAAGCTTCGACTTTGGATAAAGAAATTGCCGATTCGCTCAACAATGGCGGTAATATAGAAGCGGCGGAAAAAGTGGGGGAATTGGTGGCCAAACGTGCCCTTGAGCAAGGCATCAAAACCGTTGTCTTCGACCGGGGCGGATATTTATATCACGGCCGTGTCAAAGCTTTGGCTGAAAAAGCGCGTGAAGCGGGATTACAATTTTAGCAAAGGAGGTCTGCAGGTTGCGAATTGAACCGAATAAATTGGAACTTGAAGAAACAGTTGTCAGCATTAACCGGGTAGCCAAAGTGGTCAAAGGAGGGCGGCGTTTTCGCTTTACAGCCCTTGTTGTCGTCGGTGACCGCAACGGACACGTCGGCTACGGCATGGGGAAAGCGGCGGAAGTGCCCGATGCGATTCGCAAAGGGTTTGAGGCAGCGAAGAAAAATCTGGTTGCCGTACCGATTAAAGGCTCGACCATTCCCCATGAAGTGATCGGTCATTTTGGCGCAGGGAAAGTATTGTTGAAACCGGCTGCGGCAGGTACAGGAGTGATCGCTGGAGGTCCTGTGCGTGCGGTGCTGGAATTAGCAGGAGTTGGAGATATTTTGACGAAGTCTTTAGGGAGTTCGAATCCAATCAACATGGTTCGGGCGACATTCGAAGGGATCAGCCGCTTGAAAAGAGCTGAAGATGTGGCTAAATTACGGGGTAAGACCGTGGAAGAACTGTTAGGATAGGAGGGATCAGGATGGCTAATAAACTGGAAATCACCCTCAAACGCAGTGTGATCGGTCGCAAACCCGATCAGCGGAAAACGATTGAAGCATTGGGATTAAGAAAACTGAACCAAACGGTCGTTAAAGATAATAATGAAGCCATTCGCGGCATGATCAACAAAGTCAGTCACTTAGTTGAAGTGAACGAAAAAGATAACTGAGCGTCATTGATGAAAAGAGGAGGTGTCAGCCAGTGAAACTGCATGAATTGAAACCTGCTCCGGGCTCCCGCAAATCGAGAAACCGAGTCGGCCGGGGCATAGGCAGCGGCAATGGTAAAACGGCCGGGCGAGGGCATAAAGGTCAAAATGCGCGCAGCGGCGGCGGTGTTCGTCCTGGATTTGAAGGAGGTCAGAACCCGCTGTATACCCGTTTGCCGAAGCGCGGATTTAAAAATATCAACCGTAAAGAATATACGGTGGTCAACGTCGAAACATTAAATCGTTTTAAAGAAGACACCGCGGTGACACCCGAACTGCTCAAAGAGGAAGGTGTCATCAAAAAAATGCGGGATGGCATAAAAATATTGGGCGAAGGTGATCTCAATGTGAAGCTGAACGTTAAAGCCCATAAATTTTCGCGATCAGCTGTTGAAAAAATTGAAGCTGCTGGTGGAAAAATTGAGGTGATTTAATGTTTGCCGCCATTTCAAACGTCTGGAAGGTTGCAGACCTTCGCAAAAGAATTTTGTTTACTCTCTTAATGCTCATTGTCTTTCGCATCGGGGCGTTTATTCCTGTTCCGAACGTGAATGCCGATGTGATTAACTTGCATGAGCAGGCGAATATGCTTGGCTTTATCAGCATACTTGGCGGTGGTGCATTAGAGAGATTCTCTATTTTCGCCATGGGCATCATGCCTTACATTACAGCTTCGATTATTGTTCAGCTGCTGACGATGGATGTCATTCCGAAGTTTGCTCAATGGGCCAGAGAAGGGGAAACTGGACGGCGTAAATTGGCTCAGTTCACACGTTATGGTACGATCGTACTCGGTTTTATCCAAGCCTTCGGGATGTCCATCGGTTTTAACAACCTCATGCCCGGACTCGTAACGAATCCCGGAATCGGGACATATTTATATATCGCTGTCATTTTGACCGCCGGTACGGCATTTCTGATGTGGCTCGGTGAACAGATCACCGAAAAAGGCATCGGAAACGGCATATCCATTCTCATATTCGCCGGGATTGTGGCAGCCATTCCGCCGGGACTCAATCAGCTTTATTTACAGGAGTTCGGCAACGGAAATACGGTTTTTATGGGCGTTGTAGTTCTGGCTATCCTTGCGCTCGTTGTTTTGATCGTTATTGTCGGGGTTATTTTTATTCAACAGGGCATTCGCAAAATTCCCGTTCAGTACGCCAAGCGTGTTGTCGGTCGTAAAATGTATGGCGGACAATCGACTCACATTCCTTTGAAAGTGAATGCGGCCGGAGTGATTCCCGTTATTTTTGCCATGGCTTTGATCATTTTTCCACCGACAGTGGCCATGTTTTTTGCCGGGAACAGCGTTGCTGATTGGATTGTCGAAAACTTCGACTATACCAGACCGCTGGGGATGTTTTTCTACGTTCTCTTAATTATCGGGTTTACGTACTTCTACACATTTGTACAAATCAACCCGTTACAGATGTCGGAAAACTTGAAGAAAAACGGCGGTTATATTCCGGGGATCCGACCGGGCAAAAACACATCCGTCTATTTAACGCGCATTTTAAATCGGATCACTTTAACCGGCGCATTTTTCTTGGCGGCCGTATCGATCCTCCCCGTGTTTATCTCCAGAATTTTTAATTTCCCGATGCAAATCCAAATCGGGGGAACGGCATTGCTGATCGTCGTCGGGGTCGCGCTTGAAACGATGAAGCAAGTGAACAGTCAGTTGGTGAAACGCCACTATAAAGGTTTTATTAAATAATAAACCTTTTTAGGAAGCTGGAGGGATTGGATGAACCTGGTATTAATGGGCTTGCCGGGCGCCGGAAAAGGGACTCAAGCGGCCAAAATCGTGGAACATTTCCATATTCCGCACATATCCACGGGAGACATGTTTCGCAGTGCGATTCAAGAAGGAACCGAACTAGGTTCACAAGCGAAAGCATATATGGATCGAGGAGAACTGGTTCCGGATGAAGTGACCATAGGTATTGTTCAACAAAGATTGGCCAAAGATGATTGTAAAGACGGCTTTCTGCTGGACGGTTTTCCACGAACGGTCACACAGGCGGAAGCCCTGGAAAACATATTGGCAGAAAACGGTCGTCAGTTGGATCATGTCATTTTCATTGAGGTGTCTCGTGACCTGCTCATTGAGCGCCTGGCCGGTCGCCGGATCAGCAGGAGTACCGGTAAGATTTACCATATTAAGTTTAACCCTCCCAAACGGGAAGGGATTTGCGATATTACGGGAGAAAAACTGTACCAGCGGCCAGACGATCGGGAAGAAACTGTGGCGAAAAGGATCGACGTGAATATGAAAGAACAACAGATCTTGCTTGACTTCTATCAAGAGAAGGGTTATCTGCGCACAATCAATGGAGAACAGCCGATTGACGACGTGTTTGCAGACATCGAAAAACTATTGCGGGGACGGACGCGATGATCGTATCCAAGTCAAAGCAAGAGCTGGCATTGATGAGAGAAGCGGGAAGGATCGTTGCCCTCACTCATCAAAAACTGAAAGCGTACATTCAACCGGGGATTACGACACAAGAACTCGATTCGGTGGCCGAAAAAGAGATTCGCTCTTACGGAGCGACCCCTTCGTTTAAAGGATACGGGGGTTTTCCTGGAAGTATATGCACTTCAGTCAACGAAGAACTTGTTCATGGCATCCCCTCGAAGCGCAAGCTTGTGGACGGGGATATCATTAGCATCGACATCGGAGCTAATTACAAAGGTTATCATGGTGATTCGGCCTGGACATATGCGGTTGGTCATGTGAGTCAGGAAGACCTGCGTTTAATGGAAGTGACCGAACAATCCTTATATAAAGGTTTGTCAGAAGCAAAAGCGGATGTGCGACTGTCAAACATCTCCCACGCCATTCAACAGTATGTGGAAAATGAGGGTTTTTCCATTGTTCGTGAATATGTGGGTCACGGCATCGGAACGAATCTGCATGAAGACCCTCAGATACCGAATTTTGGGCCTCCCGGCCGCGGACCAAGATTAAAGCCCGGGATGGTGCTGGCGATTGAACCCATGGTCAATGCGGGAAAAAGACATGTTAAAACACTCTCGGATAACTGGACGGTGGTCACGGAAGATGGACGGAAATGCGCCCATTACGAACATACGATTGCAATCACGGAGACAGGGTATGAAATTTTAACAAAGCCTTAAGTAGGTGATGAATGTTGTCTGATCCGGAGTCTAGTCCGCAAGTGGGTCAAGTGGTACGAATCACCCGGGGGCGTGATGCGGGCCGATATGCCGTCATCATTGACATCGAAGATGAACGTTTTGTTTGGATTGCAGATGGGGATAAACGTAAGTTTGATGCGCCCAAAAAGAAAAATATTCGCCATCTGGAATGTTATGACTTTATCTCATCGGTCGTACGGGAGAATATCCAGGAAACCGGCCGGGTCACCAACGGTAAACTCCGTTTTGCAGTGAACAAGTTTAAAGAAACGCTGGATGCCATCCAGGAGGAAGGAGAGTGAATCAATGGCCAAAGAAGATGTGATTGAAATGGAAGGAACGGTGATTGAACCTTTGCCCAATGCCATGTTTCGAGTGGAACTTGAAAACGGCCATAAGGTTCTTGCCCACGTATCAGGCAAAATACGCATGCATTTTATCCGTATCCTGCCCGGGGATAAAGTCACGGTTGAGTTGTCACCATATGATCTCACTCGTGGACGTATCACATACCGCTATAAATAAGTACACTTCAGAGGCTTACACACGTTTGAACGAGAACAAGGAGGAAAACAGGAATGAAAGTAAGAGCATCGGTTAAACCGATTTGTGAAAAATGCAAAGTGATTCGGCGCAAGGGAAATGTGATGGTCATTTGTGAAAATCCGAAACATAAGCAAAGACAAGGCTAAGGAGAGTTTAAATCATCAAACAGGAGGTGCTCAAGACGTATGGCACGTATTGCCGGTATTGATTTGCCACGTGAAAAACGTGTAGAAATCGCGCTGACCTATATCTACGGAATCGGCCGCTCCAAAGCGAGACAAATTTTAAAAGAGACAGGGGTTAATCCCGATACGCGCGTTCGCGATCTGACGGAAGAAGAAACAGGAAAAATCCGTGATTATATCGACAGAGAAGTGAAAGTTGAAGGGGACTTGCGCCGTGAAGTCTCTCTGAACATCAAACGCTTAATTGAAATTGGATCGTACAGAGGAATGCGCCACCGCCGGGGATTGCCAGTGCGCGGTCAACGCACAAAAACGAATGCGCGTACCCGCAAAGGACCTCGTCGGACGATTGCCAATAAGAAAAAGTAACGGACACCGTTAAAAAGTAACGGA
>CALBTX010000024.1 GCA_937967685.1 uncultured Bacillaceae bacterium
CCCGGCCTAATGCAAGATGTTGGAAGATGCCCCGCCCCATGCAAGACGCCGGGGCATCGTATTTTTACGTTAGTCTATCTAAACCTTTACGTCAGTCAATTAAACCTTTACGTCAGTCAATCTCAACGATCATTTCAATTTCAACCGGGGTATGAAACGGAAGTTCATTGGCAGCGATGGCTGATCTGGCATGTTTCCCTTTCTCTCCCAATACTTCTTCCAGCAATTCAGAAGCCCCGTTGATCACGTAAGGCTGTTCAACAAAGCCATCCGCTGAATTGACGAAACCGAGCACTTTAACCACTTGTTTAATTCGGTCGAGATTGCCGATATGTGCTTTTAAAACGGCCAAAATGTTAATCATCACTTGCCGGGCCGCATCGTAACCTTCTTCAACACTCAAGTCTGAGCCGACTTTCCCCTTATACTTCAGCTTTCCGTTCACCCGGCAGTCTTGCCCGGAAGTGTACACCAAATTCCCTGTCGTTTTGGCCGGCACATAAGCAGCGGCTGGTTGAGGTGGCTCCGGTAATTCAATGCCCAGTTCTTTCAATTTTTTCTCCACATTGGACATGCATACCACTCCTTTGACGTTTAAATTTCCTCTTCTTTCCTGCAAAACGAAGTTGACAGTGTATAAATGATGCCTGTCTCCTGTCTTTTCAGTGGATGATCTACCTCTCAGCCGAAAATAAATATGCGGGTGAATCAAATAATTCTTTTAAAACCAAGGCGCCTGCACCTAAAATATTCGCATCCTGTTTCAATGTCGAAAATTTAATTTCAACTCTGGACGCTGGCGTGGGCAGTGCACGGGTCTGAATTTCACGATACAACCTTGCCAATAACGGCTCTCCCAACTCGGTCATCGCCCCGTGAATAATGATGAGCTCCGGGTTAAACGTGTTGACGATGTTGACCAAACCGATCCCCAGATAATACCCCAGTTCGTCTATGGCCAACTGCTCGACGACTCGATCACCCTGTTTCAAAGCTTCAGCAATCAAATGAACGGTGAGCTCATCCTTGACGCTCACTTTCCGCTTTAAATGGGTGGTCTCATGCAATCGTTCGGCCACACGATGAATCAGAGCCCCGGAAGAAGCATACATCTCCCAACACCCGCGATTGCCACAGCGACAGTTGGGACCTTCAAAATGAATCGTCGTATGACCGATTTCCCCAAAACTGGCATCCGCTCCCCGCATGATTTGATCATTGATGACAATGCCCGCCCCAATGCCTATGTCCGTCATTAAAGTGACAAAGTTGCTCGCTTGACCGATGCCGAACCATTGCTCGGCCAAACCTAAATTAGAGCATTCATTGTCCACCCAGACAGGTACTTGAAAAGTCTTTTTCAACAGCTCACCCAAATGAGTATCATTGAGGACATGGAAATGGGAGGCTATCCTAATCGTCCCGCTGCTTCTTTCAATCACTCCGGGACTGCCCACCCCAATCCCCATAATGGATAAATTCATTGCTTTGCCTTTATCAATTAATTTCGCCGTATTGTCCATCAACGTCCGCAAAATTTCTTCTTTAGATATCCCGGGCTGATTTTTTATCTGCAGACGAAACAAAATATGCGCGGACAAATCGATCAAAGCCATGTCAAGCATCTCAATGCCAATGTGCACGGCGATGATTCCGCCGCCAGACGGTCGAAAAGCAATAATTTTTGGTCTTTTTCCGCCCAGCTCTGTCGAACGGCCTATGCCGGCATCTTCCAAAAACCCTTCTTCAATTAACTCATCCACGAGCGCAGATACCGTTGGTCTGCTGATGTCAAGCTCCTTAGCAATCTCCGGTTTCGTCGTCTGCCCTTGATTGCGAACAAATTCCAAAATTCTCGTTTTATTGGAGAGTTTGATGTCCGGCTGCTTGCTGTGATTGTGCAATATCAATATCACCCCTGTCCGTTATCTTACCGGAGACGTCAATTACATGTTTCATCCGACTTTGCATGCCTACTGTTCAGCCACTTGCTGCAGGTCATCCAACGCTTCCTGAGCCGTTTTTTCACCTAGAAATACTTGTTGAACGGCCTTAATCGTTTCCAAGCGGATCTCTGTAAAGGCAGGATCTGAGAGAGGATAAAACTTCGCCAAAGGAAGCTGTTCGATAAATTGTGCCGTCAGTTCATCTTTGGCGGCCATACTCTCCCCTGCCGTCTCAGTGGCAGGGAGCATCCCTTCCAACGCCATGAATTCCTCATAATTTTCATCCTCATAGAAATAATCAAGAAACTTGCTCACCGCCTCCGGATGTTCCGTCGATCGGAAGACCATCAGGAAATCTTGAACACCCAGGTTGAACGGTTCAGCACCCTCATTGACAGGAATCGGGGCCACGCCATAGTTTAAATCAGGGGCCTCTTGAGCAAGTATCGTTGGTAAAAAGTTAGCTGTGATCATCATGCCCAGCTGACCGGCACCGAAAACTTTCTGCAGTTCATCGCGGTTAATGGCTGTCGGTTCTGGATTTGTCAGCTTATCTTCAGTGACCAATTGATTCAAAAACTCGATCCCCTCTACATTTTCGGGAGAGTTTAAGACCCATTCGTCTCCTTCCTTCCAATTTCCTCCGTTCCCCCAGATAAAATATGAAAAATAAGCTTGCCCTTCAAAGTTTGTCATGGGGACACCGAACCCGTCAATACCCGTTTTATCTTTGATCGCTTTGGCCGTTTCCCGCAGTTCCTCCCAGGTTTCCGGCGGCGCTTCAATGCCCGCTTCCTCAAAAATATCCTGATTATAATATAACCCTCTGATCGAAGCTAAGTAAGGTATGGCATATGACGTGCCGTCCACCTTCCCCGCTTCATAAAAAGAATCATATATTTTGTCTTTCAATTCCGGTGAAATCACTTCTTCGATCGGCATTAACAGATCATCGCTGACAAAAGCCGCGTAATGGTTTAAGTTCAAAATGTCCGGCGTCTGCCCGGTGGAAACCATCGTATTGACGCTTTGCTCCAGACTGTCCCAGCCGATAATATCCAAATTGACTTTAATATCGGAATGTTCGGACTCAAAATTTTCAACGAGTTCCGTTAGAAAAGGTTCTGTCTGACTGCTGTACTGAGCGGCGACGAACGTGATTTCCTGCACGTCGCCGCTCCCCTCAGCGGCATTGCCGTCTGCTCCGTTATTTTCCGTTTCCGCCGAATTTCCCGACCCCGTTTCACCGGAGCAGGCGATTGACAACACCGCAAGCATGCCCAAAATGAGTACGATCGAAAATGGTTTTATTTTCTTCGTCATCGTCACATATCCCCCTTACTCTCCATTTGAATGAAATACCCCCAAACCTTGTCACTCTCAAAGCTACCGGGCAACCTGAATACCATCACTGATGACCCATTCCTCTCCATTCACCACCTCCCTTCAATGGGGCAAACCTTAAGATTGGTAATCCCCCCGTCCAAACATCATTTGATTAAGCATGGTCTCTTTCCACCTGACCGTTTAAGGCGATT
>CALBTX010000025.1 GCA_937967685.1 uncultured Bacillaceae bacterium
GAGAGCATATCATGTGGAGAGCATATCATGTGGAGAGCATAAAAGAATACGTTAAATGAGAGTATGAAAACCGGGGATGGAACCAGCAGTTCCATCCCCGGTTTTCATTTGTTGTCTTTCTTTATTCCGTTTCAAAAACGTAAGACAGGGCCTGGATGGCCTGTTCAGGTGTTTCGACGACAACCTGGGCTTGGTTGGCGATTTCTTTCAAAGCATGGTGCAGCCCCTCTTCACGAATAAGAATCAGCGGCTTTCCCATCGCGATGGCTTGACCGGCATCCATGGCCACGTTCCATTGTTTGTATTTTGTACCGAACAAGGCAATGACAACATCCGCCTTTTGTAACAAAATCCGGGTGCGCAAATTATTGATCTGTGATGCCGCTTCGTCCTTGAGCACGGCGTTTGGCTGCCGGCCCAAAATTTCTTCACCGATATTGTCCGAACGGTCATGGTTGTCCATCGGCCCGAAAAAATCCAAAGGGAGCCCTTTTTCTTCAGCCAGCCGCTTGAAGTCCTCCCGCCAATCACTGTGAATCTGACCCGCTAAATAGACCGCAAGACGCATGTGACTCTCCTCCTATGTATAGTGGTATTGTTCGTGAATACTTGTCAATCGGTAACATATCCTTTATACCATAATCCGCCTCTTTTTTTCAAAATTCCTCTTTTCTTTGCAACTTTGAGTGTGGACAACTCGTCATATAGTAGCAAAGATCAATGAATATCATCCCCCATAAACTATGCAAAACCGACGAAATACGGTATGATGTCTTTTGATATTGTTCTGTCATGGGAAAGGAGAACAAACCATGAGCCCAACAAAGGAACAAGCGCAGGATAAAAGGAAACAGAAACGGAAAAGAAAAATAAATTATAAATGGCTGGCATTCGTCTTTTTATCTTTGTTTTTATTAACCGCATTGCTATTGGTTGGTTTTATTGGCATTACACTGGCTAAAAACTATGAAATAGACGAGAGCAAACTGGTCATGGATGAAACTTCGACCATTTATGACCAAGAGGGGAACGAAATTACCAAACTCTTTCAACAAAACCGGGAGACAGTTCCCATTGAAGACATTCCGGAGCAAGTGAAGAACGCGTTTATTGCTGTTGAAGACAAACGTTTTTATGAACACCAGGGCATCGATTTTCGGTCCATTGCCCGCGCCTTGTATCGAGATATTGTAGCCCGGGACATTGTCGAGGGCGGAAGTACGATTACACAGCAACTGGCCAAAAATGTCTTTCTGACTCATGACCGGACTATTATGAGGAAGACGGAAGAAGTACTGATTGCCATCAATTTGGAACAACGTTATTCCAAAGATGAAATTTTGGAGATGTATCTCAATTATATTTATTTTGGCGAAGGGGCTTATGGCATTCAAGCAGCTTCCCAAACGTATTTCGGCAAAGATGTTGACGAACTGGAATTGGCCGAAATTGCGACGCTGGCGGCACTGCCGAAAGCGCCAAGCCATTATTCCCCTTTGGATGAAGAAAATAAGGAAAGAAGTGAGGAACGCCGGAGAACCGTTCTGGCCTTAATGGAAGAACAGGGAATGATCTCAGCCGAGGAAAGAGAAGAGGCGGCCAATGCCGAACTTGAATTGAACACACAGGGGACATCCGAAAACCCGGCTTTAAACACGTATGTGGATATGGTCTTAAAAGAAGCGGAAGAAAAGTATGGTATTTCCCGGGATGAGATGTACACCGGCGGATACGATGTGTATACGGCTTTAGATGTCAATATCCAGGAAACAATGTATGAAGCATTCGATCCGGATAGCGAATGGGCGGACGAATTGTTTCCGGCTCCCGGAGAAAAGGAAGTTGTTCAGGGAAGCATGGTGATGATGGACCATCAGAGCGGGGCCGTGGTGGCCATTATGGGCGGCCGAGATTATGAGCGGGGCAACTTGAATTGGGCGACGACAGATGCCAGGGACGCCGGCTCCAGCTTTAAGCCGATCAGTGTGTATGCTCCGGCGCTTGAAGCCGGTTGGGAGCCGTACGACATGCTGGTTGACCAAGAAATCACGTACGGAGGTGGATATACTCCTCAAAATATCGATGGCGTCTATCGCGGACAGGTGACGATGATTGAGGCTTTGGCCCGGTCGATTAACGCCCCAGCCGTCTGGTTGTTAAATGAAATCGGGGTTCAGACGGGCATCAGTTATGCCAAAGCGTTTGGTTTTGAGCCGTATGACGACAGACTGGGGATTGCCCTGGGCAATATCGGGGCCAGTTCGCTGGGCATGGCCAAGGCGTTCAGTGCGTTTGCCAATCAGGGGATTATGCTTGAACCGTATTTTATCGAAAGGATTGAAAACAACCGCGGAGATACCATTGCCGAGCATGAAGAGGAGTATACGCAAGTCGTCAGCACGCAGACTGCATGGTATATGACGGAAATGTTACAGAGGGTTGTTGAAAATGGCACCGGGGGAAACGCCCGATTTAACCATCCCGTAGCCGGAAAAACAGGAACGGTTCAACTGGACGGTTTGCCAGGGAATAAAGATGTCTGGTTTGTAGGCTATACGCCTTATTATACAGCGGCTGTCTGGATGGGTTTTGAGCATCCTGACGAAAACCATGCGCTGGATTCATCAGGCAGCAACCATCCGGCTAAACTGTTCCGTCATGTGATGAGCCAAGCCCATGAAGGAAAAGAAGTGCTGGACTTTAAGAAGCCCGAATCGGTCAAAGATTTAGAGCCTCCCGTACGCATGCAACGCATCGGTGATTTGCAAGCCTTTGTCACTCTGGGGCAAGGATTTAACTGGAGAGTGGATTTGCAATTCACTCCAAATAAGGATGAGCGTGTCGCTTACAACATTTACCGCATCAATCCGAACAGCGGGGAAGAGTCGCTGATCGGCGAAAAAGTGAGCGGCGGTGGATTTACGGATTCGAATGTTCAATTGGGCGATGTGTATGCGTATGAAGTGGCCCCCGTTAATACGCTCACTGGTGAGGAAGGAGAGCGATCCAACAGGGCTACGGTGGAAGTTAGTCCGGAATATCCTTTCTTCAGAACTGAAGAATTGGATACGGAAGAGTTTGAAGAATGGTTGATTGAAGAAGGCTTCAAAGAAGAAGAGGAAGAAGCGGAAGAGGATGAGGATACGGAAAATGGAGAAGGAGATGAGGGGGAAGACGAGAACAACAGTGAGCAACCGCAAGACGGTCAAGACCAAGGAGAAAATGGCGATCCACCTGGCGGTGGCCCTGGCCCTGGACGTGGCAACGACAACGACGGAAACGGAGGCCAAAATTCGGGGAACGGCCGAGGGCCGGGTGACGGAAACAGCGGTCCTCCGGGACAAGGCGATGACGGATCGGGCAATGATGGAAGCAGCGACGAAGACGAGAATGAAGGAAATGAAGAAGAAGATTAATTCTGTGGTTTTGCTTTCATCGGACGGACACTAACGGTATCTTGTTGCTTGATGAGAGAGAGCCGTTTGCTAATGCAGCCGATATAAATAGACATCCGTCTCATATTTCAAAGCCATATCGTCGATGATGGCGTAAATGATATCCCAATCTCCGCCAGCCAGACCGGCTCCCATGCCAAAAGGGAGCCCTATTTTTATAGGAAATTGAAACAGTGCGTCCCGGTTGACACGGATGTTTGCAAACATCATGTTTAAAGCCGACTTGAGCGCGGCATAATCGGTGTGCCTTTTACCCGGTTCATAACGATATTGAGCGTACAGATTGTAAATGACTAATGGTTGTTGATCGTTATAGGCGATTGAAATTTTTCCCAACCGCTCTTCAGGGGGGTAAGGGAAGTTTTTGTCCGCCTGCAACGCTTGCGGATATTTTTCGGCGATCTGTTTGGCAATTCCCGCTCCCATTGTTGAAAAACAGTTGCACTGATGAGCGATGACCGTACAATCCGAGGCCAATAAATCACCTTGTATGATATGGATCATGTTTGCCCCCTCCTTTCTCAATCATTGCTCATGCTGCCCGCCTGCTTTGATGCTGCGATGTTTATTGATCCAGCGGCGCGCCTGATCCTGCCGGACAGTATGCCCCCGGTCATCGAGCGATTCCAGGAAAGGGATCAAGTATTTGCGGGAAGCATCAAACACTTTGCGGACATCTTGAATCGTGAAGGTATCGGATGTGTTTTCTTTCAAGCGTTGAACCGCGTGCTCATACACGTCTTTGCTGATAAATCTTCCTTCCCCCAGAGGAACGATCTCGTCGTGGCGGACGAGCCAGTGTTGCAGATCCCGACTTAACATGTCATCGACGGAGGAAGGAATCAATGCTTCCCAAGGAGGGACCTCAATCCCGAATGAGTCCATTTTCCGTTTCACTTCATCCCATATTTTCCTGTCTCCCTGGCGCAGGACGGCTTCAAATCGGGGGGCGGAGACCGACTCATTTTTAACTTTAATGAGTCCCTCTCGCTCTGCCAATTTGAGCAGGGCATTCCATTGGGTTGAATGAAGGCTGGGGAAATATTCAGCCTGCACTTTTTTTCGGTCCAATCCTTCTCGTAAAGGATACTGTTGGTGAAAATCTTCCAGTTCCCGTCGA
Organism: uncultured Bacillaceae bacterium; assembly: GCA_937967685.1. Classification (GTDB taxonomy): domain Bacteria; phylum Bacillota; class Bacilli; order Caldalkalibacillales; family Caldalkalibacillaceae; genus CALBTX01. The sequence goes on from CALBTX010000025.1 coordinate 4,576, forward strand.
ATGTGTTGCCATGTGGTTTGCCATGAACGCTCGGTTGTGACAAGCGTTATCTGTGTCGTTTGATCTTCAATGATTTTCAGGCCGTGTTCTTTTTTACCGGCCATTTCCCGCTCCCAATCCTCGCGGGAGATGCCCAGCTGGCGGGTCAACTCGGCTAAGGTTTGAACGCCTTGTTCTTCAACGATGTGGGCGGCCCGGGCAGGAAGATCCCCTTCTTTTTTGGCTTCCAGCTGGCGAATCGTTTGCTGGCCAAAACGGTGTTTCTCCGCATAAGGATCGATGACCATCCCACCCCCGATCGTCGTCATGGGCGTTGGTCGGCGCAAAACGAAGCGGTCGGCAAATAAAGCCGTCACCGGTTCGACCAGTTCCAATTGGGCAAAGCAAGTTTCTCCCGGCCGGCATTCATTTCTGTCAAAAAAGATGATTCTGCCCAACACTTCAGACGTACCGATATGCAGCCTGACGTCGCTGCGTTGCTTGATGTTAAACTGAAGATCCGCCAACATGTGCCATTCGATGTCCAATCGGTGGGAGCTTTGAATGGCGTTTGGCGTAGCCAGTACGTCACCTCGATGCAGTTCGGACGTATCGATGCCCGTCAGATTGGCGGCCACCCGCTGTCCGGCGTAGGCGGCTTCTTGATTTTTTCCGTGAACTTGCAAGCTGCGGATTTTTACTTTTTTTTCGCTCGGCAGGACTTCCAGTTCATCTCCCACCTTTAATTTCCCTTGATACAACGTGCCGGTGACGATCGTGCCGAACCCTTTTTTGGAGAAAACGCGATCAATAGGCAGCCGGGCAATGCCTTCGATCGTTTTTGAGGGTATGTCGACCAGGATCTTTTCTATCTCCTCTTTCAGCGCATCGATCCCTCTGCCAGACAGGCTGTCCACTTCCAGGATCGGACTGCCTTCAAGAAATGTCTGTTCGGTTTCTTCTTGCACCTGGTCTCTGACGAGTTCTAACATCTCCTCTTCCACCGTATCCGCTTTGGTGAGCACAATCAGTCCTTTTTTCAGACCCAACAAGTTCAGAATGTCGAGGTGTTCTTTCGTTTGCGGCATGACACCTTCGTCGGCAGCGACGACGAGTAAAACGAGATCGATTCCGGCGACACCGGCGACCATCTGGCGTATAAAGCGTTCATGTCCGGGGACGTCGACAACGCCCACTTGCTTGCCGTTTGAGATTGGAAATGAGGCGAAGCCGACTTCGATGGAAATATTGCGCTCCTGTTCTTCCTTCAGACGATCGGTTTCTTTCCCGGTGAGTGCTTTGGTCAGGGTCGTTTTGCCGTGGTCGATATGGCCGGCAATACCCAGCGTGTAATGTTGTTCTGTATGCGATGTGGCTTTCGTTGTCATGTTGAAGCACTCCTTTGAGAGATCTCGGTCATCCAATGTCGTGTATGATCGATCGCTGCTTTCAACGGTTTTGTTTCTTCCTTAAAAGGGTGTACGGCATTGAACGTATGATTGCCTCCGGGAATGTCTATCCGCTTGACGGCGGGGTTGTTAGCCATTAATTGGCGGGAGCCATCCAGTAAATGAGGGTGATCGTCCGTTCCTTGAACGAGAAGAATAGGGACCTCGCATGTCTGGACTCTGGCGATGATGTTGAATCGGTCCCGGTTGGCTTCCATATCTTCCAATATGTCCACATCCAGCGGCATGTTTTGTTTTGTTCTGGCGTTGGCAATATACGTGCGGCCGTTTTGGCGCATTTCCTTTTTCTGCTCGTCAGAAAACAAATCGACATGGGTGATGCCGTTCCAGCTGATGATGCCGGCGACATCGTCAGGATGATCGAACGCGTAAATGAGGCTCACTCCTGCGCCGCGGCTGTGTCCTAAGAGAAAAAGAGGCAGGGTTGAACCGCCGGCAGCCCTGACCGCGTGCTCGGTACCGTTGAGCCCGGCTGAGGTCTCGGCTTTTGATTGCGTTTCGTCACCCGTTGTCCGGAGGGGTAATGTTCCTTGTTGGAGATGATGGACAACCGTTTGCAGGTCTTCTAATTCTTTCGAATATGTGTTTTTGGCAAACTTGTCCAGTTCGGAAAATGTGTCACGGTCTTCTCCCACGCCGTTATGGGAAAAATTGAATGTGATGACATTGAAATGCTCCGCTAATGATTGGGCGGCGTGAGGAATGAACCCCCAATCTTTAAACCCTTTGAAACCGTGACAGAAGATCATGTTCCCGCGAAGTTTTTGACGGGAAGGAAAGAAATCGCCTCGAATGATGCGCTCCGGATTGATGTCGAGCTGAAAAGGGATGGGCATAGAACAAACCTCCTCACAGTGAAATCCGTCTTGTTTCTGTGCTGGACCGACACAACGAGAGATGAAAAAAGAAGATTGTTTTCTGACCACATTGTACACCAAAAGCCCATCAGGTGAGAAATGGAAAGTCGCTGATGCAACCGGCTGTGTCCATGTATCCCAGCCGCCAATCCGTCCCGCCGATTTTTCCTGCTTGATTTTTCAATGTTTTTCTTGTATCATATGTTGTGCTTCTTTAGATCAACGAGCGGCATTGAATGCTGGTGTGGGGGCGGATGCGGTACTGGTGACCGCCCTGGACTTCAAATCCAAGCGGGGGGCACGTGCTGTCCCCGGTGGGTTCGATTCCCACACGCTCCCGCCATGACTGAATATGGGAAATCTTTGTCACCTGGATAGACGGTGATTTTTTTATGTTTGAATTTTCTCGTGACGGAAGCGGCATGAATGATCCATGTTATATCCGTGTTATAATAGCGGATAAATATGATTTCTGTCGAAAAATGTTTTCGGGCAGGGGTGGAGGAGTCAGCGATGGCCTGGATATATGTTTTGCTGGCGAGTATTGTTGAAGTGGTTTGGGTGGTCGGCCTAAAATATTCCAGTACATGGTGGCACTGGGCTGGTACGATGCTGATGATTGGGATCAGCTTTTATTTAATCATCAAGGCGTGCGAAAATCTGCCCTCAGGCACCGTTTATGCCGTTTTTACCGGACTGGGAGCGGCAGCGATCGTCCTCGTTGATTTTTTGGTCTTTCATGCCCATTTTTCTGTAATAAAAGTGGTCTTGATCGGGTTGATTGTCTCCGGTGTCATCGGTATAAAATTTACCACTGAGGAGAAGAGCGCAAGTCAAGCGGATCAACTCGAGCGGGGAGGAAGATGAGATGGCTTGGCTGTATCTTGTATTGGCCAGTTTCGGGGAAATTTTTGGGGTGATGAGCATCAATC
>CALBTX010000026.1 GCA_937967685.1 uncultured Bacillaceae bacterium
GGAAAAAGACGGTCAGGCCGAAATTGTGTACGGGGGATCACTTGAGAAGGAATGAGTTGGTTAGGCCAATATATATATAAAAGGTTTATTTGAAAGCAAACGCCCCTGAATCAGTGTGGATTTGGGGGCGTTTAACGCTGAAGAAAAAGGTGTAAATTGATGAAAAAAATGAACGTTTTATTTTTTATTTACCAAATGGGTGGTGGCGGAGCCGCCAGAACGTTATTAAACATTATCAATCATTTGGATCGGACCAGGTTCATGCCTATATTGGTCACGTTGAATTTTGACGGTTCTTATGAACAGGAACTGAAAAAGGACGTTAAGTTTATCAAACTGAACACCAAGCGTCTGCGTTGGGCGATACTGCCTTTGGCCCGAATCATCAGAAATGAGAACATTGATATTGTTTTCAGCACGATTCCGAATGTCAATACGATTGCTATTTTGGCTAGCATCCTATCTTTAAAAACCAACGTGAAAAATATCGTCAGGGAAGCAGATCATTTGGGCGGAGATTTTTGGACGGATATAAAATTACGTTTATTTGGCCGAATCTATACATTGTCTGATCAGATCATTTCATTGTCTGAAGGTGTGAAAGATAATCTGGTTCACAGATATGGGGTCAGGGCAGAAAAGATCAAGGTCATCTATAACCCAGTTGATTTAACGGCGATTAAGGATAAAATAAGACATGGAGCCATTGACCCTGCACATGCTCATCTTTTTCAGACAGAGGAAAAAATCATCATTACCGCTGGCAGGTTAGTGGAACAGAAAGATCATAGGACATTGTTGAATGCTTTTTCCAAGGTAAACAAGCAAGTCAAAAGCCGGTTAATCATGCTAGGAGAGGGTCCATTACGGGAACGTCTAGAACAACAGGCTGCCCAATTAAACATTCGAGATCGGGTTCATTTTATCGGGTTTCAAAGTAACCCGTATATTTATTTTAAGCAGGCTGATTTGTTTGTCCTCTCATCGCAACACGAGGGTTTCAGCCATGTCATCGTTGAAGCTCTGGCATCGGGGACACCTGTTGTTTCCACAAACTGCAAGTCTGGTCCCGAAGAGGTTCTGGACAGAGGAAAGTATGGGCTTCTATGTGAGGTGGGCAACGCAGAGGAAATGGCTGAGAAAATGCTTTCTATCTTAACCCTTAAAGATCAGCAGATGGTCGAAGTCATAAATAAAGGTTATCTTCGAGCCCAGGATTTCGATGCCCATCTCATTGTGCAAAAGTACGCTAACACTTTTTTAAGCACGTTGGGTCAAGACTGATCATACCGGATGATGACGGTTGAAAAATATTTTTTACATGCATTGAGCTCAGGGAGGTTCAATAGTGAATCGGTCCAAAAGGGTTGTACACATGACCACGGTCCACCATCCATTGGATACGCGTATTTATTATAAGGAATGTCAGTCACTTCAGGCGGCGGGCTATGATGTCACATTGATCGCCCCGAATATTGAGGATGAGGAGCAGGCGTTAGAATTAAAACAAAGCTCAATGAGAGTCATTACTTTTAAAAAACCGAGGAACAGATTGTTTAGAATGCTTTTTTCCACGTTAAGGGTGTATAAAACAGCCCGTCAATTGCAAGCTGATTATTATCATTTTCACGATCCGGAATTATTACTTGTCGCAGCGCTTTTAAAGAGAAAACATAACGTTGTCATTTTTGATGTACATGAAGATTATGAAACAAGCATTATGCTGAAAGACTATTTGAGCAAACCGCTGCGACGTGTGTTTGCATCGATTTATTCGTTGATTGAAAAAATCTTAACGAAGAACATGCACTTATGTTTGGCTGAGAAGTATTATAAAAACAAATATCCTCAAGGGACATGCATTTTAAATTACCCGTTGCTGGACTCGTTATCAAATCGACACCAAGACGAGTTGCAGCAGAACAAGGCTAAAGCCAAAGCGAGTAGTCGTCTTAACGGCGGGGCAAAGAATTCGACTGCCCCTAACCTTGGGACTAACGCACCCGGATGTCACAACGGGATGAGGAACAAACTTATATATACCGGTAATGTTTCGCTTGAAAGAGGGGCAGGCATTCATGCCGGCTTGCCTTTAATTGATTCACAGCTTGAAGTATATTTTATTGGCAAATGTCCGCAAAAGTTGGCCAGCCAAATGTATGAGGTGGCCGGTGATCAACGAGAGCGAATCATCATTGAAGGGATTGACCGTTATATACCTAGGGAGGAAATTGATGCATGGTATCATCGCCATGACTGGTTGGCCGGGTTGGCTCTGTTCCCCCCCCTAAAACATTACATGCAAAAGGAACTCACAAAGTTCTTTGAGTATATGGCGGCCGGAATCCCGATCATTTGTTCCAACTTTCCGGTCTGGAAACAGTTTATCGAAGAATACGCTTGTGGTCTAACTGTCAATCCTTATGATACATTGGAGATCAAAGAAGCGGTTGAATATTTAAAAGCCAATCCAAATAAGGCCAGGGAAATGGGTGAGAATGGCCGACGGGCTGTCTTGCAAAGGTTGAATTGGGAAACGGAGGAGAAAAAGTTGGTACGATGGTATGCTGAGATTGGGGCAAATCCGGTATGAATAGGACTCCTCCACTCATTTCTGTGATTACCCCAGCCTTTAATGCCGAAAGATTTATTGGCGACACAATAAAATCCGTTCAGGCACAAACGTATACCCATTGGGAAATGATCATTGTTGATGATGCCTCTACAGATGAAACGGCTGCGGTTGTTGAACAATTCAGGAAAGACGACCCTCGGATTCAGCTGATCCGCTTAAAGACCAACGGTGGCCCAGCCGTGGCACGAAATACGGCAATCGACCAGGCGCAAGGACGTTATTTCGCATTTTTGGATGCTGATGATATGTGGCTGCCTGAAAAACTGGAAAAACAACTGCGTTTTATGCAAGACAATCAGATCGCTTTTTCGTTTACTAAATATATAACAGTGCATGAGGACGGTACAAAGACGAATTCCGTTGTGAATATTCCCGAACAAGTTCACTACCGTCAATTGTTAAAACACAATGTGATTGGTTGTTTAACTGTGATGTTGGATACCGCAATGATCGGCCCGGTGAAAATGGTGGATATGCGCTCGCGGCAGGACTTTGCGTTATGGTTAGATCTCTGTAAAAGGGGATTTACAGCATATGGATTACGTGAAGTATTGGCCAAATACCGAATCACCAGCCATTCGCTATCGAGAAACAAGCTCAAAATGGCCAAGCAAAATTGGAAAATATACCGAGATGTTGAACAATTGACCTTCCTGAGCAGCATCTGGTACTTTGCTAACTATGTTTATTATAGTTTAAAAAAGTACATGAGGCAGTACTGAACTGAACAGATGGGCGGTGCAAATATATTTTATGCGTCAATACATTAGCGAGATATTAAAACGGAAAGACTTATTAATATATTTGATACAGTCTGGATTAAAAGCTGATCATCGCAATAGCTATTTAGGATATTTCTGGTGGTTGCTCGATCCGTTACTTAACGTGCTTGTTTATTATTTTTTGGTCGTCATCATACTAAATCGCGGCGGTGAAAATTACGCAGTCTATCTCGTGATTGGTCTTGTTGCATGGCGCTGGATGAGCACAACGATTAACAACTCGGCCAGAGCGATTATCAAATATTCTTCAATTATTAATCAAGTTTATTTACCGAAGTCAATATTCCCTCTGACAATGACATTTACCCAGCTCGTGAATTTTGTATTTGGCCTCATGATCATTGCCATATTTTTAATTGTCTTTGGTATCGTTCCGGGATGGCAGATTGTTTTTTTGCCTTTAATTATCGTGATACAGTTGATTTTTTTATTATCCATCAGCTTACTGGTCGCTTATATATGTGTCTTTATTCGAGATGTCGATCATATTATCGGACATGTCGTCAGAATTTTGTTCTATTCTTCGCCCATCATTTGGGAGGGGAGCCGCCTGCCGCCCAAGTACAGCTGGGTGGTGGACATCAATCCGATAGCGATTATTGTCGATGCTTATCGTGACATACTAATGTACGGAACGATGCCGCAATTAACTAACTTACTGATTATCGCTGTTACGTCACTCGCCGTGTTGGCCTTGTTATTATTGTATTACAGTCGTAATGAGCACAAAATCATCAAAGCATTATAAAGAGGGTTATTCTATGTTGACTTTGTCAAAAGAAAGTGGTCTTCAACCGGAGACGAGGGAATCAAAAAAGGCTGTTATCCGTGCGGAAAGTCTGGGTGTTTCTTTCTCTGCCGGTTACCGTAAGGATGATTATAAATCACATATATTCAATTTGTTTTCCAATAGGGGTCACAAGAACAAGCAGGCTAAGAATAACAAATTTTGGCCTCTGCGCCATTTGAATTTTACGGGATACCAGGGAGAAGTTTTAGGCATTATTGGTTCGAATGGTTCGGGAAAAACGACTATTTGTAAGCTTATTTCTGGTATTTTGGAGCCGGATGAAGGCCAGATTCATGTTGATGGAAGGGTCACGGCGCTTTTTTCAATGGGGATGGGTTTTAACAAAGAATTAACAGGTCGGGAAAATGTTTATTTAAATGGCATGATGCTTGGCGTCGAGAAGCAGAAGATTGATCGGTTTATGAACGATATTCAGGAGTTCTCCGGATTGGGTGAGTTTATCGATCGCCCGATGAAAAGTTATTCGAGCGGCATGAAGGCCAGATTGGGCTTCAGTGTCGCAGCGCATATTGAGCCGGAGATTTTAATTCTTGATGAAGCGCTGAATACCGGGGATGCCTCTTTCGGGCGCAAGGCGGCCAAGAAGATGAGGGAATTGGTACAAAAAGCCAAGATGGTCATTCTCGTCACACACAGTTTGCGCTATGCAACCAAACATTGCGACCGACTAATGTGGTTGGATAAAGGGAAGATACGTAAGATAGGTGAACCGGAAGAGGTAGCGGAACTTTATCAGGCCACGATCCCCAAAGGTCAAAAACGAAAGAAGAAGCTGGATTTGCAGAAGACGGTGACGGACATCAAGGATCGATCAGTGGTGAAAGCAGAAAATCTCGGTGTGTCTTACCGGGTGAACAGGAGAAATTTTTGGGCGCTGAAAGATGTTAGCTTTAAAATCAGTGAAGGGGAAGTAGTCGGGGTCATCGGCCACAATGGTGCGGGAAAAAGTACTTTGTGTAAAGTATTGACGCAAATTATTAAGCCCGATCACGGAAAACTGGAATTGAACGGTGAGACAACGGCTTTGTTAAACTATGGGACCGGTTTTAATGAGCAGTTATCGGGAAAAGACAATATTTATTTGAATGGCATGCTCTTGGGGATACCAAAAGAGCGTGTGGACAGAAATTATTCGGACATTGTTCGCTTCGCTGAACTGGAAAAGTTCATTGACAAGCCCATCAAGCAATACTCCAGCGGAATGAAAGCCAGGCTGGGTTTTAGTATTGCCGCTACCTTGCAGCCGGATATTTTTATTATTGATGAAGCCTTATCTACAGGCGATATGGCCTTCCAACAGAAGGCCAGTGAGAAGATTCAGGAGATGATGGAGAGCGCCAAAGCGGTCATTATCGTTTCTCATAGCATGAAATTTGTGGAAAAAGTATGTAATCGGGCGCTATGGCTGGATAAGGGTCAACTGCGCTTTGACGGAGACCCGAAAGAAGCTGTTTTGCAATATAAGCAGGACAGTAAAGCTGTATGAACTTGGCGGTGAGCGGATGTTTCGATTTTTGAAGAAAATCGTCGTAGAATTTATCGACTGGTTCATTTATAAGCTGCTCAAGACGAAACATAAGGAATTGATTTCCAAAAAATTAACCCAAAAGCAGAAAGAAACCCTGAAACGAATGATAAATTTAGGCTCCAAACGGCAAGCACTGAGAAAGATTGAGCAAATAAGGTTTCATCTTTATAATTTGGGTTTGGCTGAACGCGGTTTAGCCGAATTGGAAAAAATGTATCACCAAACGAGTGACGCATATCTTAAGAAATTGGCTGCGTGGGAGTTGGCTTTATGGTATGCCAACCAATATAACAGAGAAGCGGCTCAGCGCTGTTTGACTTTTTTGTCCACCTTTGAACGCTATGAGACAGACCCCGATTTTATCCGCAGGATCACCGTATTAAAAGCTGAATGCTATGACTTGCTGGACAGAAAAGATAAGGGGAAACATCTGATCACAAGCGCACTCAAGAAAGACAAACATGTGGATCTCTATTTAGCGGCGGCTAATTTGGCATCTGCTCCAGCTGAACGTCTAAACTGGATCAATATGTCCTTTGAACGGTTTGGGATGGGCAGTCTTTCAGTGAAACTTTCACCAAATCGATCATTATATGATTGTTTAAGCGTTGATAAAGAGCGGTTAAAGATGCATCGTCTACCGGAAGACTATCCAACAGTAACGGTCATCATGCCTGTTTTTAACGCCGAAGATGTTATCCGGACGTCTTTGGAATCGGTACTTGGTCAAACCTGGATCCGTTTGGAGGTTTTCGTTGTCGATGATTGTAGCACGGATTCCACTAGACATATTGTGGAAGATTACGCAGCTCGAGATTCGCGTGTTCGCTTAATCAAAGCTGAATCCAACAGGGGATCATATGTGTCCAGAAATCTTGCCTTAAGAGAAGCTACGGGTGATTACGTTACGATTAATGATGCTGATGATTGGTCTCACCCTGAAAAGATTGAAATCCAGGCTCGGCATCTCATGAAAAACCCAAAAGTGATCGGGAACTTATCGCAGCAAGCAAGAGCGACAAATGAGCTAAAATTTTATCGGCGGGGTAAGCCGGGGATATATATGTTCAGCAACATGTCTTCTTTTATGTTTCGGCGCAAGCCTGTTCTGCAAAAGGTCGGCTTCTGGGACAGCGTGCGTTTTGGGGCGGATTCCGAATATATTAAACGGATCAAAAAAGTGTTTGGAGACAAAGCTGTCGTAGAATTACAGACCGGTCCGCTTTCATTCCAACGGCAGTCGGAAATGTCATTGACAGGGCATTCTGCGTTTGGATTTCCGGGTTTTTTTATGGGAGCCCGAAAAGAGTATGCTGAAGCACACGAATATTTCCATAAGCGCACTAAGAATTTGCGCTATGATTTTCCGCAAAAAGCGCGTCCGTTTCCTGTTCCGGCGTCGATGATGCCTGTGAGGAAAAATCGTCATTTTGATGTCGTGATTGCGACGGATTTTAGGCTTTCGACAGAAATGTTGATGTCCAGCATCGAAGAAATTAAGGCTCAAAAGCGTTTGCGTCTGCGTAGCGGATTAATTCAGATGTCATGTTTTGATCTGCATGCCCCCAAAAAAATGAATCCAGCCGTTCGCGATCTTATTGATGGTGATCAAGTACAGACAATCGTTTATGGCGAAACGGTCAGCTGTGATCTACTTGTGTTAAGATATCCCCCCATACTTCAGGAATGGCAGCGATATGTTCCCAAAGTAAACGCTAAAAACATTTTTGTTATCATGGATCATCTGCCACAAAAGTCATACAGACCACCCGGGGAACTTCTATACGATATCCAGCGATGTTCAAGACATCTGCAGCATTATTTTGGCCAGCCAGGCATTTGGTATCCGACTGATCCCAGCATTCGGGCTGCATTACACGAGTTTCATTCTGAGGAATTGAAGACGATTCACCTTTCAAGTGAAGACTGGCACCCCTTAATGGCATGCAGCATTGCAGGTCGAAGCGAATAAAGTGACAAGTCATTGATCAGTTAAGGCACTAGATGATTTTTAAACCATAAGGTCATTTAAATCATATTGGGGCCATTTTTAAACAGGTGACATGTTAGAACGGTATCACTGAAGGAGAGTCCAGGCGCCATGAGTCAAAAATTGAAGAAAGTTCAACAACATAATGAAGAGCTTGCATCTGAAATCAAACGTGTAGAATTTGAAATTGAAAAGCTTAAAAAAGAAAATGAACGGCTTAGAAACCGTCGAGATGAGCTCATATCTCTCCATCAAGCGATTCAAAAAAGCTTATTCTGGCGACTATTCACTCTTCTAAGACAAAAAGAGAATCACCCTTTGCTAAAATTTGCCAAACGTTTACGCACCTTGATTCGAGGACAGAGCACAGCTCACAGGAAGAAACGGGCCAAACAACGGATCAACAAACTTAAATATATGCTTTATGAGTTTGGTTTTACTGAAAAAGGCGTCGCGGAACTACAACAAATTTTTGAAGAAGAACAAAATGTCTTTTTAAAGCAAATGGCCGCTTGGGAGTTGGCCTTATGGTATGCCAACAAGTATAACAAAGATGACGCACAACGATGTCTGACATGGTTATCTAAAGCAATGGAAGCTGAACGGGATGCCTCGATGTTACGTAAAGCTGCTGTGATCGAAGCAGAGTGTCTGCACTTGCTCGGTAAAGTAGATCAAGCCAAAACGGTGCTTCGTCGAGTACTTTTGAAAGAGGAGCACGGGGATTTGCTGCTCGGACTAGCCAACTTAGAACATTCTGCACCTAAACGCTTGGAATGGATTAACCGCACACTCCAACTCTATGGATTGACAGAAGTATCACTCGACATCTCGGCATCTTCTCTGGAAACGAATCATTTTCCTAACCATGAAACGGCCGGGAAGAAAATATATGATTGTTTATACTGCCAACCGCAAAAGCGTGATGATCTTGCGGACACTCATGCGACGGGAAATAATGCCGCAAAAGTATCGGTGATTATTCCTGCCCACAATGCGGCTGAAGTGATTGAGACGTCATTGCAATCGATTCTTAATCAAACTTGGACAAACCTTGAGGTGCTTGTCGTTGATGATTGCAGTACGGATAAGACCGTAGGGATCGTTGAATCTTATATGCGCAAAGATTCGCGCATACAGTTACTCAAAACGAAGACAAACAGCGGGGCTTACGTTGCCCGAAACCTTGCTTTGCAAAAAGCGACGGGAGATTTTGTCACCGTTAATGACGCAGATGACTGGTCCCATCCCGAAAAAATCGAGAAGCAAGTTCGCCATTTGCTGGATAATCCTTCCATTATTGCCAATACTTCCCAACAGGCGCGAGCAACTGAAGAACTGCATTTTCATCGACGAGGCAAACCAGGAGCTTACCTTTTTCCTAACCTGTCTTCCCTTATGTTTCGCCGTGTTCCCGTCATGGAAAGGCTTGGATACTGGGACAGTGTCCGCTTTGGTGCTGACGGCGAGTTTAAACGTCGTCTTCAAAAGGTGTTTGGAGAAAAGACCGTCGTCGATCTGGAAACGGGTCCTCTGTCCTTTCAAAGACAAACAAAGCGTTCTTTGACAGGGAACAAGGCGTTCGGTTTTCACGGCTTCTTCATGGGGGCAAGGAAAGAGTATTTTGAGAGCTACACTTATTTTCATCAACATGCCGATTCATTGAAATATGATTTTCCTCAATCGGTCCGTCCATTTGCAGTGCCAGAACCGTTGAAACCGAATCGTGAAGTCCATCCATCGGTACAGCGGCATTTTGATGTCATTATTGCGTCCGAATTCAGGCTCCTCGGTGGAACGAATATGTCCAATGCCGAAGAAATCAAAGCCCAGAAGCGTCTGGGATTGCGTACAGGTTTAATTCAATTGGCACGCTATGATTTTCGATCGGAAAAGTGTATCAACCCCCAGATCAGGGAATTAATTGATGGGGATCGCGTCCAAATGATTGTCCATGGCGAAAAAGTGTCATGTGACGTCCTGATTGTGCGGCACCCTCCGATTTTACAAGAATGGCAGCAATATATGCCGAAGGTTGAAGCGAAGAATGTCCGTGTTATTGTTAACCAACCTCCGCAAAGAGATTACGGAGAGGATGGTCAAGTCCTCTATGATATTGAAACATGTAAACGTCGCTTGGAAGCTTATTTTGGCGATTCAGGCATATGGCATCCGATTGGACCCCAAATTCGGGACGCTTTAATTAAATATCATGAGGAGGAATTGCATACCGTTGAATTGGCCGATGAAGACTGGGTTAATATTATTGATGTTGATGAGTGGCGCCGTCCAAAACGTCCTGCCCGTCATTCAAAGATTCGTATCGGGCGACATTCAAGACCTCAATATGTCAAATGGCCTGCTGATCCCGATGAGTTATTGCAGATTTATCCCGATTCCAATGACTATGAAATTCATGTGCTTGGAGGTGCGAAAGCACCACGGCAAGTTTTAGGGACACTTCCTTCAAATTGGTACGTATACGAATTTGGCCAATTAGACCCGAAGGATTTTTTGGCCACTTTGGATGTCTTTGTCTACTATACGCATCCCGATTGGATAGAAGCATTCGGCCGTGTTATTTTTGAAGCGATGGCGGTCGGGGTGCCCGTCATTATTCCTCCGGATTATAAAAATTTGTTTGGAGAGGCAGCCATTTATGCCGAGCCTGCGGAAGTGCAAGATAAAATTCGTCAACTAATGAGTAACGACGTTGAATATGAGCGCCAAGTCGAAATCGCTCACCGTTATGTTGAAGAACATTTTGGCTATTCCAAACACGCCTCGCGCCTGATCGAAAGTGGATTGAAAACCGATAAAGCAATGCGGCTTAGCGTCTCTGAATAGGGGGATCCTTGCTAAGGGAGGTGATCACGATGAGCGAAAAAAACAAACAGCTCCAACAAGCGTATGAAATAAGGGAACAGCGTCTCATGACCTTAATGAAGAAAGAGGCTGAATTAAGGAAACAGCAGGTGGAGAACAGGACGCTCCAAAAGGAAATCAAACGGATAGTGGAAAGCCGCACATGGAAATATGGGGCACCGATTCGTCACATGATTGTTTTCACCCATTTCATCAAAGACTTATTAAAAGGCATCATTCATATTCCGCGGACGAGACGCTTGCTGCATCACAACCAACGTCTTCAGGAGGATTATGCAAAACTTGAAAAGGAACTCCGAAAGACAGAACAACGCTTGAGGGCTGAACAACAGGCTCGGCAAGCTTTGACACTGAAATGTGCGGAATCGGATCGTGATCGTCTCCGGCAAATAGCCAAGGAAGCACAAGAACACGGTGAATTACCGGATTACTTGGATCGCTTGATTCGTCAAAAAACGAATTATGATGGCGAATTTAGGCAGATCATGACATATATCGGGCGGATGGTTAAAAATGAAAGGGCTGATTTAAGACATTTAGTGTATACTAAAGTATTGACAGGATTGAAAATAGAAGAGGTTCCCGAGTTTATCCTTCGTGATGCAGGAGAATCAGAGACGCTACCTCTTGCTGAATTGTCATCATTCAGCGCAAATCTGACTTTGCGTTTAAGACAGAGACAGCTCGGTGCCCTTTTGCCTGAATGGGTTCTGGACAATAAATTGGTTGCTTATCGTTTTGTAGATGCTCTCAAGATCAGACGGCCTTGGCTGAGTGATCAACGCTACACTTTGGAGGAAATACCGATAAAACCGGGCACAGTGATTAAGCCGTATAATGGCGCTGGGTCTCGCGGAGTCTATCTCATTTTATCCAGCAAGAAAATACGTGATGTCAAACGTTCGCAATTTCTTGATGACGAAAAAGTATTAAAAGATAATATGCAAAAAGATTTGCTCTTGGGCTGGGTTGATCAGGATGAGTGGCTTATTGAAGAGCTTGTCATGGAAGATGAACAACAGGACTTGCCCGCACGTGATTTGAAATTTTATTGTTTTTATGGAAAAGTAGGTTTAATCCTTGAAATAAGGAGATTTCCCGAATTAAGGTATTGTTGGTGGGCGCCCAATGGTGAGATCGTCAGGACTGGCAAATATGAAGACAGCTTGTTTGCAGGGGAAGGTGCATCGCCAAAAGATATCGCTCTCGCAGCCTCCCTCAGTTCAAACATTCCGGCACCTTTTATCCGCATAGATTTTTTGAAGACACATAAAGGGCTGGTCTTTGGAGAATTTACCCCTAAGCCTGGAAATTACGATCAATTTAATCAAGCCATTGATCGAAAACTTGGAGACTATTTCTTAGATGCTGAACATCGTTTGGTTGATGATTTGTTAAATGGAAAACAATTTGAGCCATTTCAGAGCCTGTTGAAATCATTATTTTAAGAGGGTGGGTGGAATGGGAAAAGAGAACAGTACGGTTTGGCTTCCCCATCTAGCAAGTGATATCGTATCTGATGCCCGAGGTCCCGAGTTAGATGCTTATGTGGTGGCGCTCGAAGGATGGAGACGTGGACTAACGCTTAAATGGCATACTAAAGACTCGGAAAAGTTCCCTAGTATGAAAACATGGTTTGTTGATAAGCCAGGCAAACTGTTTTCTTTAAGTTCTGAGGATAGAACGCATTACTTTTTCCGAACGAGAGGGGATAAAGT
>CALBTX010000027.1 GCA_937967685.1 uncultured Bacillaceae bacterium
AAAGGTTCCGGCATGAGTGCCTTAGCTCAAATTTTGGATGATCTTGGATATGATGTACAAGGTTCTGATGTAGAAAAGACATATTTTACCCAAAAACCTCTGGAAGAAAAAGGAATTCCCATTTTTCCTTTTTCTGCTAAAAATATTAAACAAGATCTGCAAGTGATTGCTTCGGCTGCGTTTGGTAACGATCATGTAGAATGGGTGCGGGCTCAGGAACTCAAAGTTCCCGTCAAGCGTTATTATGAATTTCTGGGGGAATTTGCTGAAAATTTCACGAGCATTGCTGTCACGGGAACCCATGGCAAAACATCCACCACAGGGATGCTCTCCCACGTGTTAAAAGCGGTTCGACCGACGACTTTTTTAATTGGAGATGGAACGGGAAAAGGCGAGAAGAACAGTCAATATTTTGCCTTTGAAGCCTGTGAATATCGCAGACATTTCTTGGCGTACAAACCGGATTATTTAATTATCACCAATATTGATTTTGACCATCCAGATTATTTTAAGGGTATTGAAGACGTCATGGACGCTTTCCATACTCTGGCCACACAAGTCAAGCGGGCGATCGTCGGCTGCGGGGACGATCCGCACGTCCGCCGCTTAAATCCAGCTGTCCCTCTGCTCACTTATGGTTTAAACGATAATAATGATTTGCAGGCAAAAAATGTGCGTAACAATGGTACAGGGATGACCTTTGACGTTGTTTGTCGAGGGGATGATCTCGGCTCATTTTCCATCCCGCTGTACGGGATGCATAATGTATTGAATACATTGTCCGTTATTGGCTTATGTATGTGCGAAAATTATCCGCTTGATATGGTCAAACAGCAGCTGATGACCTTTGGAGGAGTTAAAAGAAGATTTTCGGAAAAGGTTTTGAACGACAATATCATTATTGACGATTATGCTCATCATCCCACAGAAATTAGAGCGACGATAGAAGCAGTCAGGACTAAATACCCGAATAGAAGGTTGGTTTCCATTTTCCAACCGCATACGTTTACAAGAACGAAAATGTTTTTGGATGAATTTGCAGATTCGCTGTCCGGTGCAGATGAAGTTTATTTGTGTGATATTTTTGGCTCTGCCCGGGAGAAAAACGGTAATTTGAGGATCGATGATCTGTTGCAAAAAATACCAGCTTCAAAATTTATTTCTGAAGATAGTGTTGATCAGCTGCAAAAGTATTCTGATGCTGTTCTTCTATTTATGGGTGCCGGGGACATCCAAAAAGTGCAGCATGCGTTCGAAAATTTGACGGTTGTTTGATGAGTTGAAATTTGACGGTTGTTTGATGTGGCTTGGGGCGGTTTGCGAAGGGGGACATTCAGCATGGGAATGAAAGCGGGTTTATGGATTGGCCTGCTCATGCTGCTCATTTTGACGGCATGTATGGCTGACGGACAAGGAAGGCAACCTGTCGACGAAAATGATGAACAACTTAGACAAGATCATGAATCCGTTACAGATCAAACAGCGGATGAATTTGGCACAGCGGATGAATCCGTTACAGATCAAACAGCGGATGAATTCAGCCCAATGTTTTCACACATCCACGGCCTGGCCTATGGTTTAAATGAACCTTACGATTTATATGTGAGTACGAATGACGGTCTGATACAAATCACTGCATCGAACGAGTGGCAATGGACGGCTGATCCCCATCATCGGCACGATTTGGTATCCTTTAAAGTCCAGGACACGGATACGCTGATTGCCAGCGGTCATCCAGCTGAACAATCGGATCTGCAAGAACCTTTAGGCATCGTTGTCAGCAAAAACCAAGGAGCGACCTGGGAACCTGTTGCCTTGCATGGAGAGGTTCATTTTCAGGTATTGGACATGAATGCTGGTGATCCTTCTATTCTGTACGGTTTAGCCGACCAAGAATTTGCATTTTATCAATCGACAAATGGTGGGCTTTCTTGGGAAAAAATAAAAACTGAACGTCTGTCCCCGGACACACATGCTCTCGTTTCTGACCCCGGTCGTCCGGAATCTTTATTAGCCGGTACCCCGAAAGGCATTTTAACGTCGGATGACGGCGGAAAGACATGGGAAATGTTTAATCCGAACCTGACTTTTGTGGGCATCCAAGCGCTCCCCAGTCAACCGGGCCTGATTGTCGCCTATTTGTTGGGCGACATGGAAGGATTAATGATGAGCGAGGACTTTGGCCAGACGTGGAGTTCATTAAATTTTACCATAGAGAATGACGCTGTCTCCGCGATTGCCGTCCATCCCGAAGAGGCGAACACTTTTGCCGTGGGTACTTTGGAAGCAAGCATTTATTTGACGAAAGATGGCGGGGAACAATGGATTCAATTGGCTGAATCGGGAAGACCGATCGAGTGAGCCCATCGATCGCTTCCCTAAACGTCCTTATGTTGGGAGAGAGGTTAATGTGATTTATACTGTTTATCGGGGTATCGCCTTTGAGGAAGCCATCTCTGTCGTGCACAAACAAAAATATGAAGAGGATGAGCGAAGAAATTTCAACAATGGTGTGGCCGCCAAAGCCGTTTTTGGCTCGGGCATTTATTTGGTCAGTGATCTGGAAATGGCCTCTCAGTACGCATTTTGCCATGCGGAGGCCAGGCATGATTTTGCCGCCGTGCTCGTTCAACAATTAACGTATGAATATCCGTTGATTTTGGATGACAATTATGGCGAAGGCGCCTTGAGAACCGATGCTTTAGCTTGGAAGTACCCGGACGGAAATTATCCCCCTTTCGCCCTGAGTGAGGATCCTTTAAAAATCATCAGCTGGACGGGGGAAGTGATCAAAGCGTTTGTTTTACATTTGGGTTATGATGGCATCGTTTATTATGTACATAAAGATCTTGTCTACTTTGTCTCCTATTTTCCGGAGCAGCAAATCCGCGATGTTCACATTGATTTTGTGTTTAATATTGAGCATTTAAAAGAGGCAAGCATATATGAGCTAAGGAAGAGATATAAAGAACAGAATAAATTTTCTTAATCATGCGTCTATGTTGTTTTTTCTGTATGCTGCACTCGCCTTGATACCGTAATTTTTGTACAGTTCAGAGTCAATATTTTTAACATTTTGTCTAATGTATATATTCCTCGCTGCATGTATACTTTAATTATAATCCTCATGCCACAGATGTTTGGTGGATGTGAAAGGGAAGAGGTGAGGATGGATTGATTGTCGGGGTACCGAAAGAAATTAAAAATCATGAATATCGGGTGGCGATGACGCCGGCTGGCGTCACTGATTTCGTTCGCCACGGACATGAAGTACTGATTGAAAGCGGCGCAGGGATGGGCAGCGGTTTTGCTGATGAAAGCTATCAAAATGCAGGAGCGCGAGTGCTGACCTCGGCAGATCAAGTTTGGCGATCGGCAGACATGATTCTTAAAGTGAAAGAGCCCCTGGAGCAAGAATATCAGTATTTTCGGGAAAACCAGATCATTTTCACGTTTTTACATTTAGCGGCCGCAGGAGACCTTGTTCATCAGTTGGTGAATCAGAAAGTGACGGCGATTGCCTATGAAACGGTTCAACTTGAAGACGGGTCGCTTCCTTTGCTGACCCCGATGAGTGAAGTGGCGGGCCGAATGTCCGTTCAAATCGGCGCTCAATTTTTGGAAAAATCCAAAGGAGGTAGCGGTGTTCTGCTCGGCGGCGTTCCCGGTGTGCCTCCCGGGCATGTCGTCATTATCGGAGGAGGCATTGTCGGAACCAATGCGGCCAAGATCGCCTCGGGATTGAGGGCGAAAGTGACCATTTTGGAAAATAACCCGAAGCGTTTAAGAGAATTGGAAGATTTGTTTGGCGGACGGATCCAGGTGATCATGTCCAACACCTATAATATTGCAAAAGCGGTGGCCGATGCCGATTTGCTTATCGGCGCTGTATTGCTGCCCGGAGCCAAAGCCCCCCAACTGGTCACCAAAGAGATGGTCCGCCAAATGAAACACGGATCTGTCATTGTTGACGTTGCTGTGGACCAAGGTGGGTGTATAGAAACGGTCGATCGTGTCACAACTCATGATCAGCCGACTTATGTTAAATATGGCATCATCCATTATTGCGTCCCCAATATTCCCGGCGCCGTTCCAAATACATCGACGCTGGCTTTAACGAATGTGACTTTGCCTTATGCGCTGCAACTGGCCAATAAAGGCGTCAAAAAAGCCATTGAAGACAATGAAGCACTTCGAAAAGGGGTCAACGTTATGAATGGAATGGTCACGAATGAAGTGATCGCACGCACTTTTCAACTGACACCGGGATCCATCCGTTAACGAGCATAGGTGTGCATCGGTAGATGTTTGTTTGAATATGGATAAATAAATCACATCTTTCATTTTAGAGGGAGGAGAAACATGTTGCACCTTAATGAAAACGTATCCACGGCCATTTTGGAGAAAGACAAAAAATATATCTGGCATCACATTTCCCCTTACAAAGAAAATGCCGCACCGCTGGTGATCAAAGAAGGGAAAGGGTCATGGGTGACAGATATCGAGGGGAAACGTTATTTGGACGGCATGTCTGGATTATGGTGTGTCAATGTCGGCTACGGTCGTGAAGAATTGGCTCAGGCAGCTTATGAACAATTGAAAACGTTACCTTACTTCCCGCTGACACAAAGCCATCTTCCGGCTATAGCATTAGCTGAAAAACTCAATGAGTGGCTGCAGGGCGATTATGTCATTTTCTTTTCCAACAGTGGATCCGAAGCGAACGAAGTCGCCTTTAAAATCGCCAGACAGTATCATCAGCAAAATGGGGAACCGTCCCGCCACAAATTTATCGCCCGGTATCGGGCTTATCACGGGAATTCGATGGGTTCTTTGGCAGCGACCGGACAAGCGAAAAGAAAATACAAATATGAACCGTTAGGTGGAGGGTTTCTCCATGTTCAACCGCCGGACAGTTATCGTCGTCCTGCTGGGCAAACGGTGGAGGAGTTTAATCTGCAATGTGCCCAAGCCATTGAAGACATGATCATTTGGGAAGCGAAAGAAACGGTTGCCGCTGTGATTATGGAACCGGTGATCACCGGCGGGGGCGTGATCGTTCCTCATCCACTGTACATGGAAAGGGTGCAAGAAATTTGTGATGCCCACGGCGTATTGCTGATTATCGATGAAGTGATTTGCGGCTTCGGTCGTCTCGGAAAGCCATTCGGCCACATGAACTTTCACGTCAAACCGGATATCGTCACCATGGCCAAAGGTTTGACAAGTGCCTATCTTCCCTTGTCCGCCACGGCGGTAAGGAGGGACATTTACGAGGTCTTTCAGGATTCCGATGAATATGGACACTTCCGGCATATCAATACATTTGGGGGCAATCCGGCGGCCTGCGCACTGGCATTAAAAAACTTGGAAATCATGGAAAAAGAACATTTGATAGAGCGTGCCAATGTGCTCGGAGATCGATTGAGGGCGGAAATGAAAGAATTGGAGGATCACCCGCATGTCGGAGATATCCGGGGTATTGGTTTTCTGTTAGGCATGGAGCTTGTCGAAGATAAAGAAACGAAGACGCCGATTTCGGCTGAAAAAATCGGTCAAGTGATCGCTGAATGTAAGGCCAATGGGCTCATTGTCGGTAAAAACGGGGATACCGTGGCTGGTTTTGATAACGTTTTAACGCTGTCACCTCCGTTGTCCAGTACGGATGACGATCTAGATTTCATTATCAGCATATTGAAAAAAGCGCTTCGAACATTGGCTTAGGCCGTCCCGTCTGCTTCAAGCATGGGCATAGCGCCCGTGTCTAGCATTCGCTGTATCGAGCATTGGCTCAGGTCTTCCTCTTCATGTTTTGGCTAAGAAGCGTCCGTATTGAGCATTGGCTCAGGCCGTCGTCTCGAACAAGGGGCGAAACGATTTGCCGGGCATCGTTCTTTCAAAATGCAAATCCTACTGGTTTTCAACGTTTTTCAAGGGGATGGGCCGTGCGTTGGAAACCATAGGCTGATCGAAACCGACGGTGTCATTTGTCTTCCGATTTGTACTGAGCCAGCCCTTTTTTAAATACAGTTAAGAGCAGATCATGTTGGGTTTTGCTTTGAACATGTCTTTTGATTTCTTCCAGTTCGGAAACAAGTTCGGAATCGAGATGCAGATTCACCGTTTTGCCCTTATCTTTAGGCTGAATGAGGTAACCTTTCCCTTTCTTTTTCAATTCTCCTTCTATGATCATCTCATCAGAGAATACATGTTTGTCAGGAACAATGATTTGATTTCCTTTTAAAACAATGTATTTTAAGTCAGCGTCAAAGGACACGTGTAAAGTATTGTCCGCCTGGCGGTTGGCATCCCTGAGATGGCGGGCAATATGTTGATTTTCTAATGTATTAGGCATCTTTATGCTCGTTTTCATTGCACTTGTCACTCTCCTGCCTGATGCGCAGCAAATCGTTTTCGCGTACATGATGAACCACTTGACGGGATTTTTCCAGTTGAACGGTGTAGCAAAATTGATGCTCACCGAAATAAGCATCGACGATGACCCCTTTTTCCCTGTTCGGCCGATTGTGCATGTGCACTCGATCCAAAATATCGAATTTTGGTTGCAAAAGTCCTTTTGATTGCAAAAATGAAAAGACTTCTTTTTTAGGGTATAGAAAGCGCTTTCTTCCTTGTTTGGAGCGTATGGCCCAAAATTTATCTTTCTCCAAAACGACTTGACCGAGATGTCCCTCATCAGCCCAACGTTTGATGGTCGACATATTGCTCTTTTTACCGGTTTGTTCATAGATGAGATCCAATATTTCCTTGGAAGAGATGTATCGTTTTCTTTCTTCTTCCTGCCTGATGACTTCATTTAATCGTTCCTGCAAATGTTGCCGTTGGCTTTCGCATTGTTTGATCGTATTTTCCAATTTTTCGATTTCCTTAAGAATATCTTCTTTTTTCAAAGCGATTCTCTCCAGTTGTTTAATGACTCTTAGCAATATTTTGAGGTACAAATGTGAATATTCCTCATATTATTATACATTTGGCGAGGCTGACGATCAACGAGTATAAATAACTAGTTTTCCTCGTCAATGGTTGTTCTTGAATATATTTTTGAAAAACATTTAACAAGGTATTATTGTTTATATTCATTAATATATAAATTATAAATAAATCGTATTGAAATAAGTATAATGATATTATAAAATAAATATCATAAATAGTCCAAATCTAGTTAATATTCATTTACAGATTTGAAAAATTTGAAATGTGGGAGGGAAATCAGTTGGTTGTATCGCAACAGACGGAAACTTTCTACAATTTGATTGGCAAGGATTGGCGTCCTTCTTTGTCAGGGGAAACATTTCCTGTTACCAATCCTGCGGATCAGCGAATCGTTCTCGGTATCTGTCAGCAATCGACAGCAAAAGATGTTGACGATGCCGTTCGGGAAGCCAAAAAGTCATTACCGACGTGGAAAGGGATGGCTGCGCCGAAACGAGGGGAGTATGTCCGGAAAACCGCGCAGCTGATTGAAGACCATTCGGCAGAATTTTTAGAACTTTTGGTCAAGGAAGTCGGTAAGTCGCGAGCGGATGCGCAGGCTGAAGTGACGAGAACGATTCGGGTCATGCGCTTTTTGGCCGGAGAGGCGGAACGGTTAACAGGTGAAAACATACCTTCCTGGGATGCAGGCATCACGGGGTATACCAAGCGCGAACCGGTCGGCGTCGTCGGTGTGATCACCCCCTGGAATGTGCCTTTGGCTATTTCCGCCTGGAAAATCGCCACGGCGCTTGTTTGCGGATGTACGGTCGTTTTCAAACCTTCCAGTCAAACGCCACTGGTCAGTTTAAAACTCATTGAAGCTTATCTGGCCAACGATTTGCCACCGGGAGTGTTGAATGTCGTGACCGGCCCGGGATCCAAGGTGGGCGATGCCATAGCGAATCACCCGGACGTGAAAGCGATCAGCTTTACCGGATCCAACGCCATAGGCACGCATATCAATCAATTGGTCGCCAAAAGGGGCGCCCGTTTCCAGGCTGAAATGGGGGGTAAAAATCCGTTCGTCGTCTTGGAGGATGCCGATCTCGACCTGGCCGCAGAACACGTCATTGCCGGAGGGTTGGGTGAAAGCGGACAACGGTGTACAGCCACGAGCAGGGTCATCGTTTTACAAGAGATCGCTGATAAGTTTGTTCAGAAATTAACGGATAAAATCAATCGCTTGAAAATTGGCGATCCCATCGATGAACAGACGGATATGGGCCCGGTCATTGATCAAAGCGCCATGGAAAGCATCCTCAACTACATTGAAACAGGAAAACAGGAACAAGCTGTCTTGGTCACCGGGGGATATCGACTAACCGGTGAGGAACATATCAATGGTTGGTTCATCGCTCCGACGGTTTTTCGTCGCGTCACCCCTGAAATGACGATTGCCCAGGAAGAAATATTCGGTCCTGTGATCAGTGTGATGGAAGCGACGGATTTTGAACAGGCGCTGGAATGGGCTAACGATGTCAAATACGGTCTATCTTCTTCGATTTATACGAACGATATGCACAGAGCAATGGCTTTCATCAACAACATTGAAGCCGGGTTGACACATGTCAATATGCCGTCGACCTACAGCGAACCGCATTATCCTTTTGGCGGGGTCAAAGCAACGGGAATCGGCGGGATGAGAGAAGTGGGAAGTACGGCGATCGATTTTTACACGGAATGGAAGACCGTATACATTAAACCACATGCCAAATAAAGAAAGAAGGTGTTAAATGATGCAAAGTCAGCAACAGAGGATTTCAACGGATAACCTGGAGTCAAACTTCCGGGAAGTCAATCCGGGTTTAAGCCCGAAAGCAGCCATCGAAGAAGCCAATCGCTGTTTGTATTGTTATGATGCCCCTTGTATCAAGGCCTGTCCCACAGGAATAAACATCCCTTCATTTATTAAAAAAATTGCCTCGGGGAATCTGAAAGGATCGGCCAGGGTGATTATGGAAGCCAACCCTGTCGGGGCGAGTTGTGCCCGAGTCTGTCCCACGGAAGAATTGTGTGAAGGGGCGTGCGTACTGAATGACGCTTCGACACCGATCATGATTGGGGATCTGCAACGAGTCGCCACGGATTGGGCCATTCATAATCAGCAGCAATTGTTTCAACCCGGTGAATATAACGGAAAAAACGTGGCCGTTGTCGGAGGCGGTCCCGCTGGTTTGTCCGCTGCCAGAGAATTGGCCCGTTTGGGTTACAAAGTGACCATTTTTGAAGCCAAAGAAAAGGCGGGCGGGCTGGATACGTTCGGCATCGTTTCCTTCCGTTTACCGCAGGACATCTCACTGTGGGAAGTGGAACAAGTTGAGCAGTTGGGCGTAAATATTCGTACGCGAGTGCAAGTCGGCAAAGATATCTCCGCGGAAGACATCGTCGACGGACATGACGCCGTCATTCTCGCTGTGGGGATGGGCAATGTTCCCATGTTAGGCATCGAGGGGGAAGATTTGCAAGGTGTTTACGATGCGATTGAATTCGTGGAGGAGACTAAGAGGAATGGATTAAGAACAGATTTTGTCGGCAAGAAAGTAGCGGTCATTGGAGCGGGCAATACGGCGATTGATGCCGCCACATGTTCAGTTCGCCTCGGTGCTGCCAATGTGCAAATGGTTTATCGGCGTACCGAAGCGGAGATGACCGCCTACGATTTCGAATATGAGTTTGCCAAACTGGACGGTGTTGAATTTAGGTGGTTAACGCAGCCAACGAGGATTATCGGTGATGAACACGGTCGAGTCAAACAATTGGAATGTGTGCGCATGCAACTCGGGGAACCGGATGAGTCCGGCCGCCGGCGTCCTCTGCCCGTGGAAGGTTCCGAATTGACGCTGGAAGTAGACGCAGTGATTAAAGCCATCGGTCAGACGCGTCACACGGCATTGATCGAAGCTTTCGGTCTGGACCATGAAAAAGGAGTGGTTCGGATTGATCAGGACACATTTCAAACTTCCCATCCGAAAGTATATGCCGCCGGAGATGTGATATTTGGACGCGGTCAAGGGGAGGCCATGGTTGTTACGGCAGCGGAACAGGGCAAACAAACAGCCTATGCCGTTCATCAGCAATTGACTGACAGTGTCACTGAAAGCGCTTAACCCGAAGCAACATGAATCAATAGTGGAACGCTGATCATCAAGAAAAATCGATAGTGGGAACACTGATCATCAGGAAAAATCGATAAGGAGGAGAAGGACATGGCTGATTTGAGTATTAATCTAGCGGGCATCAAATCTCCGAACCCTTTTTGGCTTGCTTCAGCACCACCCACTAACTCAGGATACCAGGTACAAAGGGCGTTTGAAGCCGGTTGGGGAGGTGCCGTGTGGAAAACACTGGGCGATCCGATATTAAATGTATCTTCACGATTTGCAGGGCTTGATTTCAATGGTCAGAAAGTATTCGGTTTCAACAATATCGAACTCATTACGGATCGTCCGCTGGAAGTGAATTTAAAAGAAATATACGAAACGAAGAAAAAGTTTCCCGACCACGCGATCATTGCCTCCCTCATGGTTGAACCAAAAAGGGAGGCCTGGCACGAAATTGTCAAAAGAGTGGAAGATGTCGGTGTGGACGGCCTGGAGCTGAATTTCGGCTGTCCTCATGGCATGTCCGAAAGGGGAATGGGATCGGCATCGGGCCAAGTTCCGGAACTCGTGGAAGCCCAAACGATGTGGGCCAAAGAAGTGGCCCAAACGCCCGTCATCATTAAACTGACGCCGAATATTACAGACATCACCGCCACAGCGTATGCAGCAGTGCAGGGTGGAGCAGACGCCATCAGTATGATCAACACGATTAACAGTTTAATGGGTGTCGATCTTGATACGTGGAATACGATTCCGCACGTCGGAGGAAAAGGAGCTCACGGAGGTTACTGTGGGCCGGCCGTAAAACCGATTGCTTTAAACATGGTTGCTGAATGTGCCAGGCACCCGGACATTCATGTCCCAATCTCCGGAATCGGCGGGATCTCCACTTGGCAGGATGCGGTGGAGTATATGCTGATGGGAGCAACGGGGGTTCAAGTGTGTACGGCAGCCATGCACCACGGATTCAGTATTGTGGAGGATATGATTGACGGGTTGAATAATTATTTGGATGACAAAGGGATCCCTTCTGCTATGGAGATTGTCGGCAAGTCAGTGGACAGATTCACGGATTGGGGCAATCTGGATCTGAACTACCACATCGTGGCCCGAATTAACAATGACGTATGCATCAACTGCAACAAGTGTCATATTGCCTGTGAAGATGCATCCCATCAATGTATTGATATGCTTACAGATGAAAACGGTGTCGATTACTTGCAAGTCCGAGAGGAAGATTGTGTCGGCTGTAATTTGTGTTCCATCGTTTGTCCCGTAGATGGAGCGATCGACATGGTTGAAGTCCCCAGTCAAGAAGCACCGCTTTCCTGGAACGAACGCCAAGCGGCCGTCCAAAAATTATCCGAAAATAGAAAAATTGTCAGCTAACCGCAATACTCTGGCTCATGATTTATTCATCAAGTTAAACAAGTTAACGTCGAACTGTTTTCTGCAATTTGAAGCATTTATTGGAGGTGCCATGGAATGAAAAAAATCATTCGAAACGGAACGATTGTAACCGCCAGTGACACGTATCAGGCAGACGTACTCATTGAAAACGAAAAAATCGCGGCCATCGGTCACAACCTGGATGCAGAAGGGGCAGAAGTGATTGATGCACGGGGATTATATGTCATTCCCGGTGGCATCGATCCGCACACACACTTGGAGATGCCTTTTGGCGGCACGGTGACCTCGGACGACTTTGAGAGCGGAACGATTGCCGCCGCACACGGGGGTACGACCACACTCATTGACTTTTGTTTAACGGAAAAAGGGGTCCCCTTAAAAAACTCCATTCAAACGTGGCATGACAAATCTGATGGTAAGGCGGTCATTGATTACGGTTTTCATCTCATGATCGGGGAAATCAATGAATCTGTCCTGAATGAGCTTCCTCAAGTCATCGAAGAAGAAGGCATCACGTCGTTTAAGGTGTTCATGGCTTACAAACATGTCTTTCAAGCCGATGACGAGACGTTGTTCAAAACGTTGGTCACCGCCAAAAAATTGGGCGCTTTGGTCATGGTTCATGCCGAAAACGGGGATGTCATTGAGTATTTGGTGAATGAGGCGCTGGCTGAAGGACGTACGGATCCGATCTATCATGCCTTGACCCGTCCGCCGGAAGCGGAAGGTGAGGCGACCGGTCGGGCGGCCCAGTTAGCGGGATTGGCCGATTCTCAGCTTTATGTTGTCCATGTCACTTGCGATGAAGCTGTACAGAAAATTAGCGAAGCGCGAAAGAAAGGGATTGATGTATGGGGGGAAACGTGTCCACAGTACCTCGTCCTGGACCAATCGTACATGGAAAAACCGAACTTCGAAGGAGCGAAATACGTCTGGTCGCCACCATTGCGTGAAAAGTGGAATCAAGAAAAATTGTGGAACGCGCTTAGAAACGGGGAGTTGCAAACCGTGGGATCGGATCAGTGCTCCTTCAATTTCAAGGGGCAAAAAGAGCTTGGTTTAAATGACTTTTCAAAAATTCCAAATGGAGGCCCGCATGTCGAAGATCGGGTCAGCCTGATCTACTCTGAAGGCGTGCATAAAGGCCGCCTGACGCTCAACCAGTTTGTCGACGTCGTCTCCACCAGAAGTGCCAAGCTATTCGGCCTATTCCCCCGCAAAGGGACTATCGCTGTTGGCAGTGACGCGGATATTGTTCTGTTTGATCCGCAGCAGAAACGAACGCTGTCTGTTGAAACACATCATATGAATGTGGATTACAATCCTTATGAAGGGATGGAAGTTGTCGGACAACCTGTCTCTGTTCTATGCCGCGGTGAATTTGTCATAAGGGATAAGCAATTCGTCGGCCGGATCGGTTCGGGCCAATATTTGAAACGCGGCAAGTACAAAGCCTATCAGGCAGGCTCACTTCCGCTTCATTCCTAATCCGCTTTATTTCTAAAGATACGGAAGATTTATACTTGAAAAATGCTACAGACTCAATATTTAATCAATCATTTACAGTAACCGCCGGTATTTAGATGGCATCTTTTAAGGGTGTCCTCTGCGGACGCCCTGATCAAATCACCATGAGAAAGAGGGATCATTGTGAGAAACAAAGTCAATATCGGTTTGCTTCAAACTACTCAGCATACTCACTTTTTCATAATCGAAGTAAATACAAGGAGGACGAATGATGAAAAAAAACAGCCACTATTTGAAATCGCCGGATTTGTTACCGATTAAACACGGTGAAAGGAATATCGGCACATTCGGTTTTTTTGTCATGTGGGTGGGGATGGCCGTCATTTTGGCGGCATTCGCTCTAGGTGGAGAAGGCATTCAACAGATACCTTTCATCTGGGTCATTTTGGCTTCTTTGGTCGGTTGTGTGCTGATCGGCTTTTTCATGACTATTACAGGTGATATCGGCATCGAACACGGAATCTCTTTTCCGGTGTACATGAGAGCACCTTTTGGAACGATCGGCACGCATTTTCCATCATTGGTGCGCGCGATTACCGCATCTTTCTGGTTTGGGATTAATACATTTTTCGGTGCAACCGCAATTAACGGAATTCTCAATCTTCTTTTCGGTTTCGATCACTGGTTTATTTGTTATCTGCTTTTTGCTCTCGTTCAATTAATTAATACCGCGTTGGGCATCAAGGCGTTGGAGAGGTTTGCCGACCTGGCCGCTCCAATCATCATTCTGATTGCTGTGTGGATGTATATCTCTCTGTCAGATCAGGCGGCCGCCGCCGGAAGGGATGTTTGGGCTTGGGTGGAAAATCCCGTCAGCGGAGGTGCCTTTGCGGCTGCATTCTTTTTAATTGTTACCGGTCATATGGGTTATTGGGCGACACTCGCTTGTGATATGTCTTCTTTGTCCCGTTTTATTAAGGCTCCGAAAAATGAACGTAATTGGTGGAAAAGAAACAAAGGGACGCTGGTCGGCTCGATCATCGCCATGCCTTTAACGCAGACGTTTATCATGTCCATCGGAGCGGTTGCTTACGTTGCCGTAGGCAACTATGACCCGATTGTTGCCCTGCAGGAAGCTGCGGGCGGTCTCGTCCTGGGAATTTTGTTGCTCATGATTGTGTTTGCTCAGTGGTCGACCAACACTGCGGCCAATGTTGTTCCCGCCGCCGTTATTTTTTCCAACGTAGGGGGGCCGAGAATCCCGTTTTATGTCGGGGTGTTTATCGCCGGCATTGTGGGAACGATTGTCCAACCGTGGAATTTGTTTGAAATCCTATTATCCTTTCTGACGATCTGCGCCGGCATTTTATCCACCATCGTCGGGATATTGTTTGCCGATTACTACCTCATTCGTAAACGCAGGGTCAATGTTCCGGCTTTATACGACAGTGTGGGTCAGTTCAGCTATCAGGGGGGCGTCAACTGGGCGGGCATGCTTTCCTGGATCATCGGTGGAATCATCGCGGTCTTCTTTCCGAGCTTTTCCTTCTTTATCGGTTTTGTCATCGGAGCGGTATGTTACTATGTTTTAGGCAAATACTGGTGGTTTAAAATTTATCCGCAAGCCGAATTGGACGATCCGAGTGATGAAAAATATTTAGGCATTTCAGTCGGCAGAGACTGGGTGATTGACGTCGATGAGGAACCGGTGATCGATCCTGTGTCAAGTCCGAAAAAGACGGCCAACGTATAATCGATACTGAAAGGAGAATGACGGAATGTCTGAGCACCAGCTTTATTTGCAAGAAAAAGAAAAGATTGACGCGCTTTTGGAAAAAGGCTACCGAATCGCAGAGGTGACCGAGAATTTAAGCGGGGCATTCGTTCAGTTTGAAAGGCCAGATGCCACAAAAGGAACGAACAAACGCGAACAACTGCACATTCTAACCCCTGATGCCAGAAAGTACTTTTCGAATCTGATCGTTAAACAGCAACAGGGTGTATGAAAATACGCTAGCTTTAATCCAGCAGGTACCGATGTGTGCTGACACATTCGGTACCTTTTTTGTGTAAAGCTTTTGTGTAAAGCTTTTGTGTAAAGTATCTTTTGTAAAGTATCTTTTGTAAAGCATCTTTTGT
>CALBTX010000028.1 GCA_937967685.1 uncultured Bacillaceae bacterium
GATGCGATCGAAATCTTTGATCATGTGTTCTGGCACTAAAAAAAGAGCCTTTCATTTCCATGCTAATTTCAGGCTCTTAAAGGAAATTCAGGCTCTTAGTACGAAATTCAGGCTCTTGGAGCGAAGGTGATTTTAAGTTTTTAAACACCAAAAAAATTTTTACAGTATAAATAAAGTTTTAAATGGGGAGGATTGGTCTCTGACATTCACCCCCCAATACCCAGCGCTTTTTTCACTTGTGCCAGCGTTTCGTTGGCCACCTTTTCCGCTTTTTGGGCACCTTCTTCGAGGATGTCATCCAGATCAGCGGAGTTCAAGTACTGATGATATTTTTCCTGAATCGGCCGCAGCGTTCCCACCGTCACTTCCGCCAGTTCTTTTTTGAACTGTCCGTACCCGCTGCCGGAAAAATGACTGACCGTATCCTCCATGCTTTGACCGGTTAACAATGAATAAATCGACAGTAAATTGCTGATCGCCGGTTTTTGCACAGGATCAAAACGGATGTCCATATCCGAATCGGTGACGGCCCGTTTGATTTTCTTTTCGATCACTTTCGGCTCATCCAACATGGAAATATAGCTGTTCGGATTGGGATTGCTTTTGCTCATCTTTTTCCTCGGATCATCGAGGGACATAATTCGCGCTCCGATTTCAGCGATCAACGGTTCGGGGATGGTAAACACTTGCCCGTACCTGTTGTTAAATCTTTCGGCCAAATTGCGGGCCAATTCCAGATGTTGTTTCTGATCTTCTCCGACGGGCACATGGGTCGCTTGATATAAAATAATATCAGCAGCCATTAATGAAGGATAGGTGAACAATCCTGCCGGAATGCTTTCCCTCCCTGCGGATTTTTCTTTGAATTGGGTCATCCGCTCCAACTCTCCCATATAAGAATGACAGATCATGATCCAGCCCAGCTCCGCATGAGCGGCCACGTCCGATTGTTTAAACAAAGTCACCTTGTTTGGATCAAGACCCACCGCCAAATATAAGGCGGCCAAATGGCGGATGTTTTGCCTCAATTGTTGCGGTTCCTGCGGAACGGTAATGGCGTGATAATCGACGATACAGAAATAACAGTCGGCCTCATCCTGCAAACGGACGAAGTGTTTCATCGCCCCGATGTAATTTCCAAGCGTCAATGTTCCGCTCGGTTGAATGCCGGATAAAATTTTTTTCATTTGTTATCTCCTTCCTTTCCTTCCTTTGTAACGCTTGAATCAATCGATCTTATTCAGCTTAGAATCATAGCTTAGAAAAATACTAATTCAGCTTGGAAACATGGCTTAGAAAAATAGCTTTGAACATAACTGTGGAACATGGCCTGAAGCGGATGAATGAGAGTCAAAAATAAAGGCTCCCATCCGTTAAAGGACGGGAACCCCGCGTTGCCACCTTTATTAATTTGTTCGAACTTAGTACGAGAAGCATCCCGAACTTGAAGTTCGAACAAATTCACTCTCAGCATTCACATTGCTCAGAAGCCCATTCGGCATGATTCCCATACTGGTTCGCAGCAACCACCAGCTCTCTGGACATGTTCCTCATACGTACTTTTCTTCCTCATCGCTTGTCTCATATGCTGTTTGGTATTGATCATATAAAATCTGCCACCTGAAATCAAGAGGTGGAGAATGGAAAGGTTTGCGGCGATCGAGAAAACATTGCCTCCAGCCGTCAAAAAGGACTAACGGTTAGCCGTCTCCTGAACTAGAGCCACAAAAAGCTCAGCCGTTTTAAGCAGTTCGCTCAGGGGCATTCTTTCTTGCTTGGTATGAATATGTTCATAACCGATGGCCATATTGACCGTTGGGATGCCGTGTCCCGCAAAAATATTAGCGTCAGACCCTCCGCCGCTGGATAGCAATTTGGGTTCCCGGCCGATGTTCTTCACCGCATCACGGGCCACTTGCACAACGATATCTTTGTCCGTAAAGTGATATCCCGGATAAATGACGTCAACATCTACCTCGGCCGTCGTTCCAAATTCACGGGCGGTCTGTTCAAAGCATCCTTTCATTTTTTGCACCTGGGTGTGCATTTTTTCAGGCACTAGACTGCGCGCTTCCGCCAAAATGTCCACTCGATCGGCCACCACATTCGTGGCTTCTCCGCCTTCAAATCGGCCGATGTTAGCCGTCGTTTGTGCATCGATCCGTCCCAGCGGCATTTTGGATATCGCTTTGGCGGCCACTTGAATGGCGCTGATGCCGTCTTCGGGGTTGACACCGGCATGTGCCGATTTTCCGAATATCGTCGCTTTGATTTGCGCCTGGGTGGGGGCGGCAACAATAATCTCGCCAACCGGCCCGTTGCTGTCAAAAGCAAAGCCGAAGTCAGCCTTCAGATCGTCCCGATTTAACGCTTTGGCGCCGACTAAACCCGACTCTTCCCCCACCGTGATGACCAATTGCAAATCGCCGTGTTCAATCTGCTGTTCCTGCAGTACCTTCAACCCTTCCAACATCGCCGCGATGCCGGCTTTATCATCACTGCCCAAGATAGTCGTTCCGTCACTGATCACGTAACCGTCTTTGACAGCAGGTTTAATGCCCTTGCCCGGGGAAACCGTATCCATATGGCAAGTGAAAAGAACGGTCGGCGCCTGTTTCGTTCCCTTGAGTGAAGCAATTAAATTCCCGGCCCCATGCCCGGTTCTTTCCTGACTGTCGTCCTCAAACACGTCCAAACCGAGAGAAGCCAACTTGCCTTTCAAAACCTGACAAATCTCCCCTTCTTCTCCGGTTTCACTGTCCACCTGGACAAGCTCAAGCAATTCACCCACCAGTCGAGCTTCGTTAATCAATCGAGCATCCCTCCACTCATTTCGCTTATGACATGTTTGTGCAGCACTTCACTTGTAAAGTCCGGGTGATAACGAGAGTGGTTTTTCTCCACAGTCGTTCTCCTCCGTCGAAGCGCTGATTGGCGCCATGGCCAATGATGAGCCTTGAGTTGTGCCTGGCGGCCGATCTGTTTCCATCT
This sequence comes from uncultured Bacillaceae bacterium, assembly GCA_937967685.1. Taxonomy (GTDB): domain Bacteria; phylum Bacillota; class Bacilli; order Caldalkalibacillales; family Caldalkalibacillaceae; genus CALBTX01. The sequence goes on from CALBTX010000028.1 coordinate 2,992, forward strand.
CGCTTGTCGTTTCGGATTGACAATGTAACGCACCTCATATTTGTTGCAGAGAGATGGAAGAACGAATGATCTACCGTCCGCTCGACCGCCGGACAACTGAAATCCACGACCCGTCCCGGGAGTCTTTCTGCTTGCGATCCCGGGGGTTTTTCTGTTTGCTCCTATATAGTAGACCATAAAAGGTTTTCCCGGCAAATCCAATCACCTCGTCGGCATAGACACATGATACTCG
>CALBTX010000029.1 GCA_937967685.1 uncultured Bacillaceae bacterium
TATTGCACGACAATATTAACCAGTTTATTCGGAACGGTAATGATTTTACGAACGGTTTTTCCTGCGAGGTGCTGTTTGATTTTAGCATCTTCCATGACAAGACGTTCCAGTTCCTCTTTACCCGTATCGACAGGCAAGTTTTTCTTGGCTCTCACTTTGCCGTTGATTTGGATGACGATTTCTATTTCTTTTTCTACCAATTGACTTTCGTCATAAGTCGGCCAAGGTTCATAGGCGATCGTCTCCCGATGACCCAAAATCTCCCACAGTTCCTCGCTAATATGGGGTGCGATCGGCGAGAGCAATTTGACGAAATCTTCAATGGCCGGTTTGGGCAATGTTTGTTGCTTATAGGCTTCATTGACAAAGACCATCAGCTGGCTGATCGCCGTGTTAAAGCGTAAGTTTTCCATATCCTCGGTCACTTTCTTCACCGTCTGATGCCAAACTCGGGCAAATGCTTCCGTCGCCTCCGAACCGTGAATGTTATCATGCAGCTTTCCTTCATCATTGACGATCAGCCTCCAGACGCGGTTCAGAAAGCGGTGCGCACCGTCCACGCCGGTCGTATTCCAAGGTTTTCCCGCCTCCAAAGGCCCCATGAACATCTCGTACAGCCGCAAGGTGTCCGCCCCGTACTCCTCGACGATATCATCGGGGTTGACGACGTTGCCTTTCGATTTGCTCATTTTTTCATTGTTTTCTCCTAGAATCATCCCTTGGTTAACCAGTTTCTGAAATGGCTCTTTCGTGGAGACGAGGCCGAGATCATAGAGCACTTTATGCCAAAAGCGCGCGTATAACAAATGCAACACGGCGTGCTCTGCCCCGCCAATGTATAAATCAACGGGAAGCCACTCTTTTTGTTTTTCAAATGAACAGAGTTCCTGATCATTATGCGGATCGATAAAGCGCAAATAATACCAGCAACTGCCCGCCCACTGGGGCATCGTATTCGTTTCCCGTCTGGCCTTCTGTCCCGTCTCCGGGTCGATCGTCTCCACCCACTCTTTCACGTTGGCCAGGGGGGACTCACCCGTCCCTGAAGGTTTAACTTCGTCAATTTCAGGCAAGGTCAGCGGCAGTTCAGATTCCGGGACCGGTTTCATCGTGCCGTCTTCCAAATGCAAAATCGGAATGGGTTCTCCCCAGTACCGTTGTCGGCTGAACAGCCAGTCCCTGAGACGATAGCTCACTTTCTTCTCGCCGACGCCTTTTTGCTCCAGCCAGTCGATCATTTTGCTGATCGCTTCTTTGTTACGCAAACCGTTTAAGAACCCTGAATTGACATGTTCGCCGTCACCGGTAAACGCTTCTTCTTCAATATTCGCCGAACCTTTCACAACCTCGATGATGGGCAAGTTGAACTTACGGGCAAATTCGTGGTCTCTTTCGTCATGTCCCGGTACGGCCATGATCGCCCCGGTGCCATAAGTGACGAGCACATAATCGGCAATCCAGACCGGAATGCGTTTCCCGTTGACCGGATTGACGGCGTAAGCGCCCGTAAACACCCCGGTTTTCTCTTTAGCCAGATCAGTTCTTTCCAGGTCATTCTTTCTGGCCGCCTGCTCCTGATACTTTTGAACCGCTTCTTTTTGATCTTCTGTTGTGATTTGATCAACGAGCCGGTGTTCAGGCGCCAGCACACAATAAGTGGCCCCAAACAACGTATCGGGTCGCGTCGTAAATACTTCAATGTGAGCCTCATGTCCCTCAACTGGAAAACGAATGTCCGCTCCTTCCGAACGACCGATCCAGTTGCGCTGCATTTCTTTGATCGATTCGGGCCAGTCCAATTCTTCCAAATCTTCCAGTAGGCGGTCGGCATAGGCCGTGATCTTGAGCATCCATTGTTTCATCGGTTTGCGTATGACCGGATGACCCCCGCGTTCGCTCTTGCCGTCAATCACTTCTTCGTTGGCCAGCACAGTACCTAAAGCCGGACACCAGTTCACGGGAACTTCGTCCAAATAAGCCAGCCCTTTTTCATACAATTTCAAAAAAATCCACTGGGTCCACTTGTAATACTTCGGATCCGTCGTATTGATTTCCCGATCCCAATCATAGGAGAAACCGAGCGATTTGATTTGCCGTTTGAAGTTTTCGATGTTCTGATTCGTAAATGCTTTCGGATCTTTTCCCGTATCGAGCGCATACTGTTCGGCGGGCAGACCGAAAGCGTCCCAGCCCATCGGATGGAGCACGTCATACCCTTGCATCCGTTTCATTCTGGCGACGATATCCGTTGCCGTATATCCTTCCGGATGACCGACATGCAATCCGGCTCCCGATGGATAGGGAAACATATCCAACGCATAAAACTTCTTTTTTCGGGGAAGATCTGGCGTTTTAAAAGTTTTATTCTCTTCCCAATACTGCTGCCATTTTTTTTCAATGACTTGCGGTTGATAACCGGTCGACACTTTCACCAAAATGAAAACCTCCGTTCACACTCGTGTTGACGAATTATATGCAAAAAAGTCGGACAATGTCAACTGTTGATCACAAGTTGATCGGCATCCGCCCAAAGCTTTTCAAGATGATAATACTCTCTTTCTTCTTTGTGAAAGACATGAACGATGATATCCCCCAGGTCGATTAAAACCCAGCGCGCTTCGTCATATCCTTCCATAGGTTTGGGGTTCAATCCTTTTTTGAAAGCCTGATCCTGAATTTCTTTGGCAATCGCTTGAACTTGTATTTCGGAATTCCCGTGGCAGATTACAAAATAATCGGCCACAACCGACAGTCCGCGAATGTCCAAGACGAGCGTGTTTTGGGCTTTCTTGCTTTCTGCGGTTTCGACCACAAACTTAAGGATTTCTTCCATCTCAATCCCCCTTAAAGGTTTACGAAAAACTATGCCCTTTGGCATACTTTTTTTATACCATATCTTTCATTCATTTTCCAAAAGCTCTTTTTCCAAAGATTCATAGGCCCGGAAGGTGAGCGGATACACCTTCTCACCTTTGTCCTTCAGAAAGCGAATCGTGTTATGTAAACTTTTGGCCAAAGCCCGGTTTAAGTCCAGTCGGGCAAGACGGCGCACCTCATCGACCCCGGGGAAATTCCGTCCCGGCTCAATATAATCCGCTAGACAGACGACCTTTTCCAGAACGGTCATATTCTCCCGCCCTGTTGTATGGTAGCGGATCGCATCCAAAATTTCCCGATCATCAATGCCCACCCGTTCTTTGACTAGATAAGCCCCTACAAATGCGTGCCACAATTCATGCTGAAAAGCCAATAGATCATCTGGAATATCCGGCACCGTTTCAATCAATCGTTTCATTTCCTGCAGCGGACGATATTTGGCATAATCATGGAAAATGGCTGCCACTTCCGCTTTCTCTTCATTCGCCCCGTAACGCCGAGCCAAATCCAGGGCGCTCTGAACGACACCTAACGTGTGTTGATACCGGCTGTCGGTCAGTTCTTGTCGAACGATGTTTAACATATCTTGCCTACTCATTTTTCCCCTTTGTTGACTCATACAAACGTTTCTCCTCAATATAGTGATAAACCGCTTCCGGCACTAAAAAACGAATGCTTTTCCCCTTTCGCTTGCGCTCCCGGATATATGTCGAAGAAATAGGTAAAGGAAGCATGTCTACTCTTCTCACCCGGGCGGCATATTCGTGATCGCTGTCAAAGCCGCTTCCGGGCCTGGCAACACCGATCAAAGCAACGAGCTCGATTAGATCATCAACCCGGTGCCAGTTGGGCAAGTCGGCAACCATGTCCTCTCCGATAATGAATGAAAAATGATATCCGGGGTATTTGTTTAAAAGGACTTCAATCGTATCCACTGTGTAAGACGGGCCTTCCCGTTCAAATTCAATCAAAGAGAGACGAAAATAGGGAATATGCCGGATGGCCAGGCGGATCATTTCGATCCGGTCCTCACTGGCTGTCATTTGTTGATTTTGTTTATGCGGAGGGATTTGGGCGGGAACAAACCATATTTCATCCAGCTGGCATTCCTGTTTAACCAATTCAGCCATATACAAATGTGCCATATGGATCGGATCAAACGAACCGCCCAGCAGTCCGATTCTGGAGGCAGTCCCGGCCTTTCCGCTGTCACTCCCCATCTCATCCACCCATCCTGTCTGCCGATATTTGTTGATCATATTAGCATCATAACAGAAAAGCGGGACTTCGCAAACTTAAAGCCGTGTCATTGGGTTGGAACAGGGGAAACGATATCCATCAGAGAAATGGATACAGTATGAAAAGCTAGGACTCCGTTCGGTTTTTCAGACGGTTTTCCAGCCTGCCCAAAGTGAAATCGGCAATGATCGCCAAGGCGGCGGAAGGAATGGCTCCGGCATAAATGCGTATTTCATTTCGCATATTGATGCCGTTAAAAATTTCTCTCCCCAATCCGTCTCCGCCGATAAACGGAGCGATGGTCGCCACCCCAACGGCAATGACTGCGGCCACGCGCAGACCGGCCATCATGAACGGCAGCGCCAGCGGGAGTTGAACCTTGGTCAATAATTGAAATGCAGTCATGCCCACGCCTCTGCCTGCTTCAGAAATGTGTTCATCGACTTCGTTCAAACCGACATACGTGTTGCGGATGATCGGCATTAACGAATAAAGGAACAAACCGACGGTCACTGTATAAAATCCGAGTCCAAAATACAACATGAGGATGGCCAAGAGCGCCAGGCTGGGGATGATTTGAATCACATTGGCGATCGATAAAATAACCGGGGCCAATCGATCATACCTGGCGCTGATCACACCTAAGATCACCCCCACCACCAAAGCAGAGATCAGTCCGAAGAAGACCATCAGCACATGTTCGATGGCCAGTTTGAGCAGTAAATCCCAATGATTGACCATATAGGCTAGCAGGTCCACCATAAATGACACGTTCAACACCTCAATCTAAATCCCGGAGAAAGATGCCTTTGGCACATTGGCTTTGAGTGACTTCACCGTCTTTGTCCGAGTCCGGGACTTCCTTTACTCCAAGAGTCCTTTTTCCTGTAAGAACTCACGGGCCACATCCTGTGGATTTCGTTGCTCAATATCTACTTCATAGTTCAATCTTGTAATCGTTTCTTCATCGATTTCCCCAGTTAACAGCGTGAGGATGTCCTCCAATTCGGGGTATTGCTCAAGCGTTTCATTCCGGGCCACGATGCAAGCATCATAAGGCGGGAAAAACTGTTGGTCATCTTCCAACATTTGCAAATCGAATTCCAAAATGCGCGGATCGGTGGAATAAGCCAGGACGATGTCCACTTCCTCATTGGCGACCGCTTCATAAACGAGATTGATATCCATCGAATACTCTTCGCCAAAAGAGAAACCGTAATGTTCGATAAAAGCCGGATACCCGTCGATCTCTCTCTCCAACCAGGTCGTATCGACACCGAGACGCATGTTTTCGGCAACATCTTTCAAATCCGATATTTTCTCCAAACCGAGTTCCTCTGCAACATCTTTGCGCACGGTCATGGCGTACGTGTTTTCCCAGCCGAGCGGATCAAACCAATTGAAATCATAATGTTCGTTAAAACCTTCTTGAGCCTGGCGCAATACTTCCTCGGGATCATGCGTATCCTCCACACCCGGAAAATGATTGTTGAAGATCTCCCCCGTATACAGCAGACCGATATCCAATTCTCCCGTGCTCAAGGCGTCGATGACGGGCGGGCTGGCGGCTATATCCGGGGTGACATTGACCGAGTAATCCGTTCTGTCTTCAATGAGCGCCTGGTTGATGTAAGCCATAATCTTCGTTTCCGTATACGTTTGCGCGCCTATTTCAATCGTCTCTCCACCCCCGCAGGCCGCAGCAATGGCAAACAGGGCTGACAAAACAGCGAGTAACAATAACCGTTTAAGCATCAATCGTTGTCCTCCTTCGAAGTTCTTTTCCATCTAAGTTTTCTTCCTTCGCAAGTCTACGGACTTCGCAAGTTTTCTGCCTTAGCAAGCTTCTGCTTTTGCAAGTTTGTTACCTTAGCAAGTCTGCTGCCTTAGCAAGTTTGCTGCTTTCGCAAGTATGTTACTTTATCGAGCTAAACTGCTCCTAGAGCATTTAAGCCACACCTAATCGAACAAAATGCCTGCACGCAACGCTTTTTAAGCCTGTGTCTCGGAATGAGCCTGCGAGACATGAGACAGTTTTTTCTCTACCCGGCCCAAAACGAAATCGGTCAGTAAAGCCAGGCCGATGGCCAGTACAGCACCGGTGTAAATTAAAAATTTGTTATTAATGCCTATGCCGGATAAAATAAGATCTCCCAGACCGCCGGCGCCAATAAGTGCGGCGAGCGTCGTCCAGCTGATAATGTAAACCGTCGTCAAGCGCAGCCCGGACATGATGTACGGGAAAGCGAGCGGAAGTTCGATTTGCAACAACCGCTGCCCGGCATTCAAGCCCATTCCTTTGGCCGATTCAATCACTCCCGGATCAACAGACTTGATCCCCGAATACGTATTGCGCAAGAGAGGAAGTAAAGAATATAAAAACAAAGCAAAAATGGCCGGCTTCATCCCAATCCCTAAAAATGGAATCATAATCGCCAAAAGAGCGATCGTCGGGATCGTCTGAAAAATATTGGCCACGGTAAATGCGGCGGATGTGACCACCCCCCGCTTCAGTTTTGTCAGTAAAATGCCTAAGGGGATGGCAAACAGACAACCTAAAATGACCGAAAATAGGGCGATATAAAGGTGTTCTCCCAATAAAATAAGAATGTCGGTGTATCTCTCCTGCAAAAATAAGATATAATCCGAAATCCACCCCATATTAAACCCCCTCATTTCCTTGACCGGGATACACATCAGCCATCAGGCGGACCATGCTCCCTCTCGTCACGACGCCGACAAACGTATGGTCCTGTTGACTCCTGACGACCGGGACGTAAGGGAGTTGGTGGGTGCTCATCAAATCAAGGGCAACGGTGACCGGGGTTCCTTGTTCGACAACATGTTCAAAAGGTTTCATCACGTCGGCCAAAGTCTGCTCTTCTTCTGTATACTTTTCCAAAATGTTGAATATCGGGGCGTAACCCTTCAATTTCTTTTGTTTGTCTACGACAATCAGCGAGTCCACCCTCCTTCTTTCCATCAGACTGATGGACTGGGCCAGGCCTCTTGTCGGATAAGCGGTGACCGGGTTTTCAATCATCACTTCATCAACCGCCGGAACTTTTTCGCTTTGCTTGAGCCTTTTCTTACCGATAAAATCTTTGACAAAATCGTTTGCCGGATGGCGTAAAATCTTTTCCGGAGACCCTTCCTGAATGACTTTTCCCGCCTTCATTAAAATAATCCGGTCTGCAATCTTCAACGCTTCATCCATGTCGTGCGTAACAAAAACAATCGTCTTCTGGATGTTTTCCTGGAGACTGATGAGTTCATCCTGCAATTGTTCGCGGCTGATCGGGTCCAAAGCGCTGAAAGGTTCATCCATCAAAATGATGGACGGTTCGGCAGCCAAAGCCCGGATCACTCCGATGCGTTGCTGTTGGCCCCCGCTTAATTCGGACGGATACCGATCCCGATAAGTTTCCGGATCCAGACCGACTAAATCCAGCAATTCGTTGACCCTTCGTTCAATGCGGCGCGGCTCCCATTTCAAAAGTTTGGGAACGACAGCGACATTATTGAAGATGGTCATATGGGGAAACAAACCGACATGTTGAATGACATAGCCGATTCGGCGCCGTAAACTGACCGGATTGATTTTGGAAATATCCTCGCCGTTGATGTACACCTTTCCTTTCGTCGGATTGATCAAGCGGTTGATCAGTTTCATCGTTGTCGTTTTTCCACAACCGCTCGGACCGATTAAAACGTTAATCTGTCCCTCGGTAAACTCCAAATTGATATCTTCAAGCGCACGAAATCCATCTTCGTATACTTTATGAATATGTTCCAGACGTATCATCATGGACCACCTTCTCAATAACACTCCTCACACTCTATCCGTAGCCGGGTCACCAAGACCTGTACATACAGTTGTCAATTATTGTGACCTGTATCTTCCCAACTATACTATGCGGCAAACAAAAAGCAGTGTCTCTTTTTATACTCAAGAAACACCGCTTCTTCCTGCCTATCGCATTGTCATAGCATTCATAAACTGTCAAAATCAATCATGGCACACATGGCACATTTCAAGTTCCCGTTTTCAAGCGATCCAGAATCACATGACGCATCAGTTCGGCAGGCGCCTTTTCTCCCGTAAAATACTCGAATGCAAGCGCCCCCTGATGAACGAACATGCCCAGCCCTTGATGCACTGTGGCCCCCGCTTTTTCTGCATCTTGCAAAAGTGTGGTCTGCAGCGGGTTGTAGACAATGTCGCTGACGATGATATGAGCTTCCATGTCCTTCAGACGCACAGGTGCAGCCTCCGTATTGGGCCACATGCCCACGGACGTCGTGTTGATGATTAAGTTGAACGGATCATGTGTACCTGAAACCTCATCTTGCCAAGAGATCGCCTGGACTTTTGTTTCTGAAGCGTACGGCTCTATATAGCTTTGCAACTGGTGAACGAGTTGTTCGCCTTTGGATGCTGTTCGGTTCATCACCGTCAGTTGCTTGCAACCCGATTTCAACAGATAAACGCCGATGCCTTTGGCCGCCCCGCCCGCACCGATCACCAGGGCGTGGGTTTGTCGTAAATCGATCTCCGTTTCACTGAGCAATGACCGCACATAACCTGCTCCATCCGTGTTATAACCGATTAATCGACCATCCTCGCCTTGGACAATCGTATTGACGGCGCCGATGACCCGGGCTTCCTCATTGATCTGATCGATGAATTTCAGCACCTGTTCTTTATGGGGGATAGAGACGTTGACGCCTTTAATCCCTAAAACCCGCATGGCACTGACGGCCGCTGGCAATTCGTCGGGTTTGACATCGAACGCGTGATAATGGTGAGGCATTTGCAACGCTTTGAAGGCGGCATTATGCATGACAGGGGATAAGCTGTGAGCCACCGGATGGGCCATGATGCCAAACAAACGGCTTGTCCTTTGTGCTGTATCGCGCATGACCTTTCCTCCTCTCCTTCTAACGACTCAAATCAAGTAACGGCTTAAATCAAGGCCGGACGAACGGAGACGTCGACGCCGTCCGGTGCGTAAGCTTCAACCACCGCCCCAGCACCTTTGACAGACACCCAGCCCAGTCCGGCAAAGACGATATCGGTCGGTTCCGCTGAAATTTTAAACGTGTGCTTTTTCATCTCAGGCCAGTCAGCCATATTGGCCTTTGCCGGTGGGGATAAAAGCTCACCCGCATGTTCAGCGTACAAATCATCAGCCTTCTCTAATTTCGTCCGGTGGACTTTCAACAGGTTGGATAAATAGCAGACGAACGATTGGCGCTCTCCTGAGATAAAATCCACTCGTGCCAATCCCCCCAAAAAAAGCGTTTGCCGTGCGTCCAACTGGTATACCCTCGGCTTGACTCTCTTTTTGGGAAAGATGACCTTCCACTCTTCTTCAGCCACATAGTAAGCGATTTGTCGACGGTTGATGACACCCGGCGTATCAAACAGATGACTGCCGTCTTTTAAAGGGATGTCAATAAAATCTAAAGTGGTTCCCGGTAGGCGGGACGTTGTTAACCATTCTTTTTCATGCACATGAAACTTCTTCAAAATTTGATTGATCAAAGTGGATTTTCCGGCATTCGTTGTGCCGACCACGTAAACGTCTTTCCCTTGGCGATGAATTTCCATCGCCTTCATGACCCGTTCAATACCCAGTCCTTTTTCTGCGCTGCACAACAAAATATCCACCGGTTTTAAACCCATGTCCCGGCAAAACATGTGTAAGCGCTGCTTGATTTTGTGCCAATGCATGCTTTGCGGAAACAGATCGATTTTGTTGGCGACAAGCAGAATGGGCTGATGATTCACGAAACGCTGTAATCCGGAAATCCAACTTCCCCCAAGATCAAAAAGATCGACAATATGTACGATGAATCCGCGCCGCTCGCCAATTTCATGCAAAACACGCAAAAAATCGTCATCATCCAGCTCCACGGGAAGCATGTCGTCATAATGCTTCAGTCGGTGACATCGCTGACAGATGACATGTTCTTTGTCCAACACTCCGGCCGGAACAAACCCTGGTTTCTGTTCATCCTCCGTCTGCAGCGCTACGCCGCAGCCACTGCAATGTTTCACGTTTGAACCCCCTTTGTCTCTATGTTTAGCTATCCGCCTTTTCCCAGGAAATCATCCCCCGTTTACGCATGTAATATAAAGCGATTCTCTCCAAGCGCCGGTTAAAACGTGTCCAAAACCCATCCGTTTCGGCAATCGGAACGACGAGAATCGTGTACAAATTCAACCGATTGCCTCCGAGCACATCAGTGAACAACTGATCGCCAATGACCACCACTTCATCCGCTTCCAAGGCCATCATTTGCTGCGCCTTCTTAAATGAAGCGCGAAACGGTTTGCGGGCGCTGTGTATAAACGGAATGGACAGCGGCTGGCAAAATCGCCTCACCCGCTCTTCGTTGTTGTTGGAGACGACAGTGACTTTAAATCCGGCATTTTCAACCTGTTTGAGCCAGTCGGCCAGCTCGGGCGGAGCACTCGGTTTATCCCATTCGATGAGTGTATTGTCCAAATCGGTAATCATCCCTTTAATGCCTCTTTGGCGTAATTGGACCAAGTTCAGTTCATAAATGCTTTCCAGATGAAGGTCAGGCAATAATTTTTTGAGCATGCGCATACCCCTCTCCCTTCACATTGTAACAAAACAATACATCAATTGGCATATATGTGCGCAGTTTAAAAAGGCATTCCGCCTCAGTATAAAAAAGCATCCCGTACGGATGCTCTTTAACGTTTATGGCCGGCACTAACGGATGCGGATATATTCCCTTGGCGCGAACGGTTTGAACATATCGGTCAGTTCTTCGTCAGGATCATCTTCAACGTATGGGCGATATTCAGATATGCCCACGCCGTCTGGTTCGTTCAGCAATGTTTCCGGATGTTGGATGTGATGTCGTCGATCTATTTTCGTATGCGCATACCAGGCACTTGAAAACAACAGGAGAAAAATGCTACAGGACAACAGCATTTTTTTCAGCAAGATGTTCAACCCCCTTCTTTTCACCTATCATGGGAAATGAGCGGGGGATTTATACTTCAAATGAAAGCAAAAAAATGACTGCAGAAAAAAACATCACAAAAAGTTGTGACATTTTCAGTCGGATTTTTCCCTTCCTACCTATTTAATAGTTTTTAGATTTTGTCAGAACGGCTATGGATGGCCAAAATATTGGGGTGCAAACGCTTTTAAATTACGTTATAATTTTATTTGATTGCCTATTACTGCACCATTCGCACCACAAAATGGAAATCATTGGATGGAAACGGAGGTAAAGACGTTGTCCTTATTACATGTGGTCATTTTAGCCCCATTCCTGGCCGCTATTATCGTTCCCTTTTTATATAAGCTTGCCCGTCCGGTACATACCGGCTGGTTCGTTCTTATTTTACCCATTCTGTTATTTGTTTACCTCATTCAATACCTTCCCGAGGTATCCGGCGGGCAAACGATCATCAAAGAGCAGCCATGGATTCCGTCCCTCGGCATTAATTTCACGGTATACGTCGATGGGTTGGGCCTTTTGTTTGCCTTGCTCATCACCGGAATTGGCGCACTCGTCGTTTTATATTCGATTTATTACCTATCCAAAAAAACGGAAGCGCTTCACAATTTTTACGTTTATTTGCTTCTGTTTATGGGGGCAATGCTCGGTGTCGTACTCTCAGATAATTTGATTGTCCTGTACACTTTTTGGGAATTGACGAGCCTCTCCTCCTTTTTCCTGATTGCCTACTGGTATCATCGTGAAAAATCGCTTTACGGCGCATTGAAATCGATGCTCATTACCGTCTTTGGCGGTTTTGCCATGCTGGCGGGAGTCGTTCTGCTGTTTGCCATGGGAGGAACGTTCAGCATCCGTGAACTGATCGGACAAGCCGATATGCTCGCGTCCCATACGCTTTTCATCCCCGCTATGCTGCTCATCCTGCTGGGCGCTTTCACGAAATCAGCCCAGTTCCCCTTCCATATTTGGCTGCCCGATGCGATGGAAGCACCGACACCGGTCAGTGCCTACTTGCATTCGGCAACAATGGTTAAAGCGGGCATTTATTTAGTGGCCCGGCTCAGCCCCGTTTTTGCCGGCCAGGCAGAATGGTTCTGGCTCGTCTCCGGCTTCGGTATACTCACTTTGTTCTGGGGATCGTTCAATGCCGTCAAGCAAACGGACTTGAAAGCAATTCTCGCCTTTTCTACAGTGAGTCAGCTGGGCATGATCATGTCTTTATTAGGACTCGGTTCAGCCAGTGTTCATTTCGGTTATGCCACCGAAGCGCAAGCCTATACTGTGGCCACTTTGGCCGCCATTTTCCATCTGATTAACCACGCTACTTTCAAAGGAAGCTTATTCATGGTCGTCGGCATCGTTGACCATGAAACAGGAACAAGAGACATTCGCAGACTGGGCGGTTTAATGACGGTGATGCCCATCACGTTTACCATTGCGATCATCGGCAGTTTGTCAATGGCCGGACTTCCGCCCTTCAACGGTTTTTTAAGTAAAGAAATGTTCTTCACCGCCGTTCTGAATGCCCGGGAACTCGGTTTATTCAACATGCAGACGTGGGGAGCGCTCTTTCCTTTCGTCGCCTGGATCGGCAGTGTGTTCACGTTTGTTTACAGCATGATTTTGCTTTTTAAACCGTTTACTGGCCAATATAAACCGGAACAATTGGACAAGACTCCGCATGAAGCACCTTTGGGGATGCTCATTAGTCCTGTCATTTTAGTTTCGCTCGTCATTATTTTCGGTTTCTTCCCCAATTTGTTGTCCTATACGATCCTGGAGCCGGCGATGGCCTCCATTCTGCCCGGTCTGTTGGAACCCGGACAGCAATTTCTGGTGCACATCGCTTTTTGGCACGGATGGACAACGGAGCTGTTTATGACCATCGGCGTCATTGTTTTGGGAAGTCTGTTATACCTCAGTTTAAAGAAATGGCAAGGAATATATGATCTCTTTCCACATAGACTGTCTTTCAATCATTTATATGATCAAGGCTTGATCAGCATGGAACGTCTCTCTGCCCGAGTGACGAATGCCCATATGACCGGATCGATCCGCGATTATTTGATATATATTCTGGCCTTTTTTATTATCGTGCTCGGCAGCGCCATCTTCCTGCTGGAAGGGTATGCCTTTCAGTTCGAAGATTCGGGGGCCATTGCCGCCCATGAAGTCATTTTAGCGGTTGTCATGGTGATTGCAGCGATCGCCGTGGCCGTGACGGAATCTCGTTTAACCGCGATCATTGCCGCCGGTGTTGTCGGCTATGCCGTGGCCTTATTTTTCGTCATTTTCAGAGCGCCTGATTTGGCCTTGACTCAGTTGGTGATTGAAACGGTATCTGTCGCTTTATTCCTGCTTTGTTTCTACCATTTGCCCAAATTGAAATTGAAGCCAAAAAAGACCGGTTTCAAAGTAACGAATTTCATCATTTCTCTAGGGGTTGGAACCATCATTACGCTGATTGCTTTATCCGCACATTCGACAAGACTGTTTGCTCCGATCTCCGAGTATTTTGTCGAAGCCAGCTACGATGAAGCGGGCGGAAAGAATATGGTCAATGTCATTCTCGTCGATTTCCGCGGTTACGATACGATGTTTGAAATTTTAGTGCTCGGGATTGCCTCGCTGGGAGTGTATGCCCTCATTAAGTTGCGCTTAAACAGGAGGGAAAATTATGAGAATCAATGATGTCATTTTACAAACGACGGCAAAAGTGATCTCATTTATTATTTTAACCTTTGGCATTTACATCTTTTTTGCCGGGCATCACATTCCCGGAGGCGGTTTTATCGGGGGGTTGATTACGACATCTGCTCTTGTTTTGCTATATGTGGCCTTCGATATGGAAACAATGAACAAAGTCATTCCGATTGATTTCAAGAAAATGACCGCTCTCGGCCTATTGATTGCCGTCAGTACGGGCCTCGGAGCACTTTTGTTCGATCAGCCCTTTCTGACCCATACCTTCGGTTATTTTGATTTGCCGATTTTAGGAGAAGCTGAGTTAGCGACGGCCGTTCTATTTGATATCGGCGTGTTTTTAACAGTGACCGGGGTGGCTGTCACAATCATCTTGACAATTGGGGAGGACGAAAAATGGAAGTGATGATGTCCATTGTCGTCGGCATTCTGTTCGCTGTGGCCACGTATTTGATTTTGTCCAAAAGCATACTGCGCATCCTATTAGGCACTGTGATCATCAGTCATGGCGCACATTTGTTAATTTTAACGATGGGTGGCTTAAAAACAGGGGCCCCTCCCCTACTGGGCCAGGAAGCCCCTGCCTACACCGATCCGCTGCCGCAAGCCCTTATTTTGACAGCGATTGTCATTGCTTTTGGAGTAACGGCGCTCGTATTTGTTTTGGCCTACCGCTCCTATCAAGAACTTGGAACGGATGATATGGAACAGTTAAGGGGAAATGACAATGAATAATTTAGTGATCATACCCATCATCATACCGCTATTGGCAGGAATCATTTCCATTTTTTTTCTGAAACACATTGTCTGGCAAAGATGGATTGGCTCAGTCGCTCTGATCGGCACAGTGCTTGTCAGTTTTTACTTGCTGAATCAAGTGTATGCCAATGGCATTCAAACGTTGGAATTAGGTGGCTGGGCGCCTCCTTTCGGCATCGTACTCGTCGCTGACATGCTCAGCGCACTGCTTACGCTGACCACTTCAGTCATCGGATTAGCCTGTTTCATATATGCGTTCAAATCCGTCGGGGAGGGACGCGAGCGGCATTTTTTCTATCCTGTCTTTCTTTTCCTCATCACCGGGGTGATCGCTTCATTTCTGACAGGAGATTTATTCAATCTGTTTGTCTGTTTTGAAGTGTTGCTGATCTCCTCCTATGTGCTTATTTCGATCGGAGGAACCAAACCGCAGCTGCGTGAATCAATGAAATACATTTTGGTCAATATCGTTTCCTCAGCCTTTTTTGTTATCGGCGTGGCCTTCTTATATGCGGTGACAGGGACATTGAACATGGCGGATCTTT
This sequence comes from uncultured Bacillaceae bacterium, assembly GCA_937967685.1. GTDB lineage: Bacteria > Bacillota > Bacilli > Caldalkalibacillales > Caldalkalibacillaceae > CALBTX01. Next base: position 15,135 of record CALBTX010000029.1, read on the forward strand.
CCCAGCGCATTGCGGATGTTGGGCAAACAGGCTTTTTGACTGTGCTATCCATTTTCTTATTAATCGTCTTCGGCATCAAAGCGGCGTTGTTTCTCTACTTTTGGCTGCCGGGTTCTTACCGTGTTCCGCCCCCTGCCGTTCAAGCGATTTTCGCCGCTCTGCTGACGAAAGTTGGAATTTATGCGATCATCCGCATCTTTACACTCATTTTCTATCATCAGCCGGATATCACGCATCAACTGCTGGCCTGGTTGGCGGCTTTGACCATGCTCCTGGGTGTCATCGGGGCGGTGGCCTCCTGGGATGTGCTCAGGATTTTAGCCTACAATATTGTTGCCGCTGTCGGCATTGTCATTTTCGGCCTCGCTTCGTTTTCGGCCACCGGTCTGGAAGGCGCCCTCTTTTATCTCGTTCATGATATGGTCATCAAGGCCGTACTCTTTCTGTTGGCAGGGGCCATGATTTCTATAACCGGCACGACCAACTTGAGAAAAATGGGCGGGCTGATCGTCCACCATCCCATCTTGGGCTGGATGTTCTTTATCGCCGCTATCGCTTTGGCCGGAATTCCTCCCTTAAGCGGTTTCATCGGCAAACTGCTCATTATTCAAGGCGGGATAGAAACCGAACATTATTGGATTACCGGGATTTTGCTCCTCTCAAGCCTGCTCATTTTGTACTCCGTGATCAAAATATTTATGAATGGTTTTTGGGGCGAACAAAAATTGTCCCGGGATGAAGAGAAAGGGAATACGAAAGGCTTACTGGCGCCTTGTGCCTTTCTGGTTGCTATATCCATCTTTTGGGGAGTCGGTGCCGAATGGATCTATCCTTATATTGAAATGGCCACCCAAACATTGACGGATCCGTCGATATATATTCAATCGGTCCTCAACATAAAGGAGTAGACGCATATGCCTTTTCAAATTCTGGTCAATTTAATCATCGCCTTAACTTGGATGTATCTCAACGCTGAATGGACGCCTATTTCATTTTGCATTGGTTATGTCATCGGACTTGTGCTGCTCTTCCTCCTGCGACGTTTTCTAACTGACAAATTTTACGCCTTTAGGCTGTGGGCCCTGCTTAAACTGCTGTTGATTTTCTTAAAAGAATTGGTGATCTCCAGCGTCAGTGTGGCCAAACTGGTCTTAAAACCAAACCTCGATATGAAACCGGGCATATTTGCCCTAAAAACGGAGCTGAAAACCGATTGGGAAATCACGACCCTGGCTTGCCTCATCATTCTGACTCCAGGGACATTAACATTGGATATTTCCCCGAAAGGGGATATCTTGTACATTCATGCTCTGGATGTTCCCGATGTTGAAGAAGCCATTCAAGGCATCAAAAATTCCTTTGAAAAAGCCATCATGGAGGTGAGCCGCTAATGTTTCAAGCAATGCTCTTCTTCGTTTTAATCATCTTAGCTGCCGCTATCCTCTTCTGCTTATACCGGGTGCTTAGAGGCCCATCCATGTCAGACAGGGTCATCGCCCTCGATAACATTGGCATCAATCTTATTGCCGTCACAGCGGTTCTATCCATTTTGTTGGATACCGATGCCTTTTTGTCCATCATTCTTTTAATCGGCATTCTGTCCTTTATAGGAACGATTTCCTTTTCCAAGTTTCTAGAAAGAGGGGTTGTCATTGAGCGCAGACGAAATCAGTAAATGGATCGTTATCGTGTTCATTTTATGCGGAGCCATATTCTGTCTATTAAGTGCGATCGGCTTGATCCGTTTTCCAGACGTTTATACGCGTTCTCACGCAGCGACGAAAAGTGCCACACTCGGCGTCTTATGTATTATGTCCGGAACAGCACTCTATTTTTTCCTGTTCAAAGGTCATTTTAGTGCCCAGCTCGTCTTAGCGATCATTTTCGTCTTTATCACCGCTCCGGTTGGCGGACACTTGATTACCCGAGCCGCCTACCGCACGAAAGTGAAACTTTCGGATAAAAGCGTTCAGGACGATTTGCGAGCCGCCTTGAATGAAAATGACTACCGACAGGAAGACGGAAGCCCTCAGGAAGCGGAACCCTCTTAGATCAACGATGATGTTTTGACATGTTATTGTCGCCAGCATGCCATCCGCTCTCATATGTCGGATCTTAGATCAACGATGATGTTTTGACACCCCGTCTCCCATCTCATCTGAACTTGATGATAAATGAGAAGCCTCCCTGTTTATCCTCACCGGCCGAATGGTAAGGTAAAAACCTTATCATTCGGTTTTTATATGGCTTGAATCGCCCGTTCATAAATTTATATTTATTCATATTCATTAATGAAAATTTATGAAAGCGTTTTTATCATAAATTAATAAATTTGTCAAGAAAAAAATTTGCTTTTTTTACAGAAAGGGACTATACTAAGGTCGAGGAGATGATGTGCAATGCTTTTACCAAACAAAGAGGAATATGAAAAAGGCATAAGAGCATACTTGCACCCAGAAAAAGACAATCAATACTATTTGCAGTTGGAAGACAGAGCCAAATGTGAGCTAATCGAGGGCATTTTCTTCCGACGCCTGGACACGGAAATGAACAGCGGCATTTTCCAAACGAAAAATTTGCCAAAGAATTTAACCCTTAAAATTGTCGATAACCGTGTACAAGGTCTGAAAAACGTCAAGCTGCGCCAAAAAATGATCAGTTAAACGCAGAACATAGATTTTCTTTTCCCCAAACCCGCCTTTGCCGAGCCTCAATGAAGATGACATGTCACTTCATTGAGGCTTTTTATTTGTATCGCCAAACGAATCCCCCCTTATCAATACCGATATTTATTTTTCAATCCGCTGATGATTGAGGAATCGCTGTTTATCCGAGCCCGCCGTTAAGGTAAAATAAGGATGAATTGATTCAAGTGGATCTTCTTAAACATCTGTTTTGAAGGGAGTGGCCTGTATCAATGCATATTGTCATTGCCCCGGATTCCTATAAAGGAAGCCTTTCTTCCATCGAAGTGGGTGAAGCCGTCAAAAAAGGGCTGCAACAAGCCCTTCCAGAAGCGACATATACCGTCATCCCCATGGCCGACGGGGGCGAAGGAACATTAGCTGCTTTGCTGTATCATTTGGACGCAGAAAAAGTCCGTGTAACGACCAGAGGACCCGTTGGCCACAACGTTGCTGCCGTCTATGCCATTCATCGCCAACAGGGCCTGGCCTTGATTGAAAGTGCGGCGATGGTCGGTCTGCCTCTGCTTGCAGGCTCAAAATTGGATCCGCTGCAGACGACAACGTTCGGTTTGGGCGAGACCATTCGACACGCGTTGGATCAAGGAATTCGCAAATTTGTCGTCGGCATCGGGGGAAGCGCCACGAATGACGGGGGTGCAGGGCTTTTGGAAGCATTAGGGGCTCAATTTTTCCAAAATGGGCACAAATTAGAAGATATCCGCGCCAAAGATTTGGCGAATATCGACCATGTTGATCTTTCCGCTTTGGATGAGCGCATCAAGGCATGCACATTCACCATTGCTTCCGATGTGGACAATCCATTGTGTGGCGAGCGCGGGGCATCGGCTGTATTCGGACCACAAAAAGGGGCCACCCCGGACACCGTTCGGCAACTGGATCAAGCATTGCGACATTTTGCCCGCATACTGGATCCCGATCACCAATGGCAAAATAAACCGGGCGCCGGTGCCGCGGGAGGATTGGGCTTTGCCTTTATGCTTCTAGGCGGTGTGTTGCAACCGGGTGCAGAAGTTGTCGCCCAAGCTTTATCGATGGAGAGGTTACTGGACACAACTGATCTGCTGATCACCGGGGAAGGAAAAACAGATGAACAGACACAGTATGGAAAGGCCCCTTATTATTTGGCCCAATTGGCCAAAAAAAGGAATATCCCCGTCATTCTGCTTTCCGGAAGCCTTGGAGACGGTTACCAGGCACTATTCCCCGCCGTCGATGCCTCTTTTTCGATCATTCGCCATCCAATCACGGTTGAAGAAGCCATGTCTAACGCCTCGCAATGGGTTGAAGAAGCGGCGGTTCAAATCGGGCGTCTATTGAACATTGCACGGGGTTCATCACCGTGATCCATCTTTCTCGAACAAGCCAAAACAACACTGATCAAAAAACTGTGTCCCGTGCACATAACGAGAGATTCACGAATAACCGCCGCCTGAATCACCGACCGTTGTAAAATTTTGGTCAATTTTTTGTCACCAAAAATTCATTACTAGTCCGCCTCATTTTAGGGTAAAGTAAATATTGAAAGCTATATATTTTGGAAAGTGAGGGAACCAGTGATGAAAAAGTGGCCCAAAATCGCTTTGTTGCTCAGCATGATCTTCATTGCAGGAGGTTTGCTTGCCGCATGCGGAGGCGCTGAGGAAGAAGCTCCCGCCAACGATCCAGGCACTGAAGCTCCTGAAGAAGATGCGGCTGGCGGTGAAGAGGCCGAAGGTACCGAAGAAGCGGGTGATGAAGGAGCCGGTGACTCAGAGGCTGTCGCTCAAGGAGAAGAAATCGTTCAATCCAATTGTATTTCTTGCCATGGGGAAAATCTTGAAGGTGCAAGCGGACCAAGTTTACATGGGGTCGGCGATAAATATTCCGAAGAAGAACTGCACGATATTCTTGTCAACGGCATCGGCTCCATGCCCGGAGGACTGGCGTCTGGCAATGAAGATGCGGTTGTTCAATATTTACTCACCCTGAAATAATAAGCTATAATATCCTCAGATCAATGTTCGATCTGAGGAGGGATGACATGGGAACTTGCCCGCTCGATCACAGTGTGCAAGATGTGCTCAAGAAGTTGGAAGAACAAACGCCGTACCTGCCTGAAAAATTAGTTGTCAGTCTGCGTGCTTTTCTGGATGAACCGTTATCGCAAGAAACGTTAAACGAGACATTTCATCTGTTGAAAAAATACGATTTAGCCGGCGCAGACGAGCAGCAGAAACGCAACAGCAAACTGAAAGCCTTGTTAGCAAACAGACCAACATCCGACGGCATCGCCTAGACGTTTTTCAACACTTCACGACGGTCTCCGCATCTTCAGCGGACTTCCATCTGAACCGAACCTCCTTTGAACAGAAAATATCAAAGGGGGTTTTTTGTTTGTCCCGGGTCTAGATGTCCCGCCTTACACGCTCAAGGTGTTAAAATCACAAAATAGTACGAAATAAATTGGACTATTTGTTGACGGGCCGCACGCTTCAATCTATACTTTCAGTGGTACGTATTCTATACTTTCTGTGAGACGAATTCTATACTTTCAGTGGTACGTATTTTAAACGTTCAGCGAGACGTATTCTATATTTCACAAAAAATAATACAGGTCACAAAAATAATAACAGAGGAGAGTCGGGCCATGCTCAGGAAAATATTTATTTTTTTTGCCATTATTTTATTATTAGCTGGTTGTACATATGCGAATGAAGGAGAAAATAACGAATCTGCCGCTGAAGAGACGGCGCTTCCCGTAAAAACTGAAAAGGTTCAGACAGGCACATTGAACACGGCCACCTCCATCACGGGGACTTTAATGGCTGAGCAACAAACAGCCGTGTTTGCCACTGGAGGAGGAACGGTGGCAGCCGTGGAAGTGAGCAATGGTGACCAGGTGGAAAAAGGCGATGTGCTCGTCCGCCTTGACGCCACGGATGCGGAACTAAACGTTAACCAAGCCCGAGCCGGTTTGGAAGCGGCCAAGGCAAATTTGCAGAGTGCCCAAAATGCGCGCCAATCCGCGATCGAACAGGCGGAACAACAATTGGAGCAAGCCAGAAGTGCTTATGAATTTGCCAAAGAACAAAGCAGTAAGCAACCGCAAAAACCCGAAATGCCTCCTGAAATGACCGAGGAAATGCAACAAATGGTGGATACTCTCCTGCAGCAGAATCAGTCCGATGAAGCAAGCATACAATTCGAACTGCAACAAGCCGAACAAAACGTGAAAGCAGCCGAACAAGCATTGGAAGCGGCCAAACGGACCGACCAGATAGAAGCCGCTGAAGCGTCTGTCAAACAGGCCGAGATTTCTTTGCAAATGGCACAGCGTCAGGCAGACGAACTGGTCATCCATGCACCTATCGCCGGCCAGATCAGCAACCTGAGGATTAATGAAGGAGAAATCGCCTCTCCTCAAGCTCCTCTCATGAGTATCGTCCAAATCGATCCGTTGGTGGTGATGGCGGACGTCAGTGCCGAACAGCTGGCCGACATCACGGAAGGACAGGAAGTTGACGTTGAAATCAAAGCGACCGAGGAAAAACTGAAAGGTGAAATTTCCTATATCAGTGCCGTTCCCGGTGAGGAATCAAGAAAGTATCCACTTGAAATCTCTTTTGATGAAACACCCGAGCATCTCCGACCTGGAATGGTTGCCCAAGTTGTTCTGAATGAAAGCGATGCGTCCGAACAGATCATTATTCCGGTCGATGCGGTCGTGCAATACGAAGGAAAACAATATGTCTTTATCGTTGAGGGGAATCGGGCCAAACAACAGGAAGTCAGTACAGGATTGGAACAAAACGAACAGATTGTCGTTGAAGAGGGACTGTCCGGTGATGAAGAAATTGTCACAAGCGGTCAATTCCAACTGTCAGACGGTGATTTAATCGAAGTGCAAAACGAGTCTGACGAATCGCCACAGCAGAACCAAGCGGAGGAATCATAGATGAAATTAGCCGACATATCCATTCAAAGACCGGTTGGGGTGCTGATTCTGGTCATTGCGATCATGATTTTGGGCGCCGTCTCTTTAACCAATTTATCCATCGATTTACTGCCCAATCTCGAGCTTCCCATCGCCGTGGTGATGACAAATTACAGCGGTGCAGCACCGGAAGAAGTGGAAAATCTGGTCACCGCACCCCTTGAAGGCACTTTAAGTACAGTGGAAGGATTGGATACGGTGCAGTCCATTTCTGCGCCTAATCAATCCGTCATTTTATTGATGTATGACTTTGGGACAAATATGGACAGTGCCATGATGGATATCCGGGATCGCCTGGAAATGGTACGGGAAATGCTTCCTGAGAGTGCCGGAGAACCATCCGTATTGAAATTTGATCCCAATACATTGCCGATCATCCAGCTCAGCTTTTCCGGTGATGCCGAATTGGCGGAATTAACGACAGTCGCCGAAGAAACGGTTCAGCCGAGACTGGAACGCCTCCCCGGCGTCGCCCAAGTCGGCATCAACGGCAAGGAAACACGGGTGATCGAAGTGGAGGTTGATCCCGTCGAACTGGAGACCCATCAGCTGTCCATGTCTGATCTGGCGCAATTGATCGCTGCCGAAAACATGAATGCCTCTGCTGGAAATTTGTCCCGAGGTTCTCAGGAGATGTCCTTGCGCATCACCGGAGAATTTAAACGCGTTGAGGATATCAGCAATATTAATGTTCCTCTCCCCTCCGGTGATATCCTGAAACTGGGCGAATTGGCAACGGTGAGAGATACGTTTGACGAACCGGCATCGTATGCCTACGTCAATGGTGAACGAACCTTAAGTTTGGACATATCCAAGCAATCCGATGCCAATACCGTTGCCGTGGCCAACGCCGTCCAGAAAGAAGTGCAGCGCTTGCAGGCGGAATTGCCAGAGCGCATGCATCTGAACACCGTTTATGATTCCGCCCAGTTCATTCGGGAATCGATTGACAATGTCGTCAGTACGATGATCATTGGCGCCCTTATGGCTATTTTCATTTTAGTGCTTTTTTTGCGCAGTTTGCGCAGTACGCTGGTCATCGCCGCCTCGATTCCCATCGCCATCATTTCAGCGTTTACATTGATTTATTTCTCGGGACAAACGCTCAATCTCTTAACCATGGGCGGTCTGGCACTTGGCATTGGCATGATGGTGGACAGTTCGATTATTATTTTAGAAAATATTTCCAAGTACCGTGAGCGAGGTTATCCTTTGATCGAAGCGGCCAAGCAAGGGACGGCTGAAATTGGCAGTGCGGTCATCGCTTCCACTTTAACAAGCGTGGTTGTCTTCTTACCCATCGTTTTTACATCAGGCATTGCCGCCGAAATATTTATGCCTCTAGCTCTGACGGTCACCTTTACCTTAATGGCTTCACTGTTGGTGGCTTTGACACTTGTTCCCATGCTCTCCAGCCGCCTTCTTCCGCCTATTAAACGCGAAGAAGACGTGCGAGGATTTGGGAGATTGTCCCTCGCTTTTGGCCGGGGATTGGACAGTCTGAATCACGGTTACAGGCGTGTTTTGGGCTGGGGGATTGGTCACCGCAAAACGGTCACCTTTGTCACCCTCCTGCTCATTGTGGGGAGTCTGTTCCTCATTCCGCTCATTGGTGTGGAATTTATTCCCGCCTTTGACCAAGGGGAGATCATGGTCCAGGTGGATCTCCCGGCCGGCACCAATCTGGAAAAAACGAGTCAAGTACTCAAACAATTGGAAGATCGTTTGTTAAACATGTCCGGAGTGGAACTGGTCTTCACAATGGTCGGTGGAGATCCTTCGGGAATGAACATGAGCCAAACTTCGAATACGGGAAGCATTTATTTGCGACTGCTTCCGGCCGATGAGCGGGAAATAACGACTGAACAAGTCATTGACCAAATTACGGATTACGGCGCCGACATTCCTGATGCGGATGTGCAGGCTTTTGCCATGCAAAGCGCCGACATGGGAACAAGCCCGGTTTCCATTAATATCGTGGGAGATGATTTATCCACGTTAAAGACGATTGCCGCAGAAGTGGAACATTTGCTGGCTTCGGTGGACGGCGTGACGAATATTGCCAATTCGCTGGACGAAACCCGCTCGGAATTGAGAGTCATTGTCGACCGAAATGAAGCCCAAGCATACGGCCTCACCTACGGGGAAATCATGCAGACAGTGAGCACGGCCTTCCAGGGACAGACCGCCACGTTCATGCGCACGGAGGGACAGGAGATTGAAGTCAATCTCGTTTTTCCCTCTGAACTGCGGGAAGATATACAGGATCTGCGTCATCTCCCGCTGATGACACCTTTCGGAGAAAGCATCCCCTTGTCCGCCGTGGCTGAATTCGATGAAGGACAGGGGCCCCATGTGATCAACCGCCAAAACCAGGAACGTGGCGTCAACGTCACCGCCGATCTTTTGGGCCGTGATCTAGGCAGCGTCATCGCTGAAATCGAAGCAGATTTGGCGTCTTTACATGTGCCTGAAGGCTATGAGGTGTCCATCGGAGGAGATTACGAACAAATGATGGATACATTTGCAGACTTGGCGCTGGCCCTTATTCTGGCTATTTTCTTGGTTTACGCCGTCATGGCCATTCAGTTTGAAAAGTTGATGTATCCCTTTATTGTCATGTTCAGTCTGCCAGCCACATTCATCGGAGTGGTCATCGGACTGGCTGTGACCGGACGGCCCTTGAGTGCGCCCGGTTTTATCGGTCTGATTATGTTAGCCGGTATTGTTGTCAACAACGCCATCGTGCTTATCGACTATATCAACACGTTGCGCGGACGGGGCATGAGCCGGGAAGAAGCCATCCTCCAAGCGGGACCCGATCGCCTGCGTCCGATTCTGATGACAGTTCTCACCACGGTGTTGGCCATGTTTCCTCTCTCTCTCGGCATCGGTGAGGGTGCAGAAATGCAGGCCCCGCTGGCCACGGTGATTATTTTTGGATTGTCATTTTCGACTTTGATCACCTTGATTTTGGTGCCCGTGATGTATATTTACATGGATAATTTGACCAACTGGTGGAAATCTTTGTTTCGGCGGAGAAGAAAGTCGGTCCGGCTGAATGAGAGTGAATGACCGGAAATCAATCGGTTGAGGGGCTCACTTAACTTGAGCCCCTCTTGTTTTTGTCCATTCCCGCACGGCATCCATGCCCGCCCGTTGCAAATGCATCCTCATCGCATTTCCCGCTCCTTCGGGGTCTTTCTTGCGGATTTTTTCAAAAATAAAAACGTGTTCATCCAAAGATTTTTGACATTGTTCTTTAGGATTAATGTTTAAGGCCAATGAACGGGTGTTCAAATTGTGGATCATTAACGTCAGCCTTTTATACCCGGAAAACTCATGGATGTAATCATGGAAGGCTTCCGCACAGCGTATGAAATGTTCGTAATCCTTTTTGCGCAACACTTCGTCGGTGCGCACCAATATTTGTTCCAAATTGAACAGAGACTGCTCGTCAAAGCGCGGGGTCGCCTGGGAGCAGGATATGCCTTCCAAAACGGAACGCAAAAAAAATGTTTCCTGAATGTAATCAGTTGTAATATGACCGACAAAGGACCCTTTGTACGGCTCGGAAACGACCAACCCTTCCGCCTCAAGTATTTTCAGCGCTTCCCTTAGCGGAATTTTGCTCACGCCAAACCGTTTGCTGACCATCTCCTGATTGATCCTCTCCCCGGCATGCAGCTCTTTAAGGATAATCATTTTCCTTAGCTTCAAGGCGATCTTTTCCGCTTGAGTCAACTTTTTGCTTGCCACCGTCTTCTCCCTCTTTTCCCCGGTTGTGTGAGGGTTATGTGTTTTTTTCTAAAAATGCTTTAATGCGCTCTTCAGCATAACCCAATTCCCTTAATATGTCTTCCGTGTTCTCCCCTTTTCTGCGTCCGCTAAAGCGAATTTTGCCCGGCGTTTCCGATAAACGGGGGACGATGTTTTGCATTTTGACCATCTCTAAATCAGGATCTTCAATTTCGATAATCATTTCACGGGCCTGAAAATGAGGATCGTTAAAAATGTCCTCGATATCATAGACCGGCCCGAGAGCGGCCTCTTCTTCGGCAAATTTGGCGATAATCTCGTCTCGATCATGTTTTTTCATCCATTCCCCGATGATCGCGTCCAATTCCTCCACATTTTGCACCCTGGCGTCGTTCGTCGCAAATTTCGGGTGAGTGATTAAATCTTCCCGGCCGATAATTTTAAAGATCCGCTCCGTAATGCTCTGGGCACTGCCTGAGATACACACGTATTTGCCATCCCGCGTTTCGTACAGGTTGCGCGGCGCCGAATTGGGAATGCGGTTTCCCATTCTTTTCGGAATGCGGCCTGTTGCCGCATAATCCGTCGCTTGGCTTCCCAGAAAATCAAACATCGCTTCGACGATCGACAAATCGATACACTGCCCTTTGCCCCCGTTCACATCCCGATGGTAAAGGGCCATCATGACGGCATATGTGCCATTCAAGGCGGTCACGGTGTCAGCCATCCCGAAAGGAGGGAGTGTTGGGGGACCGTCCGGATCCCCCGTCAAGTGGGCGAATCCGCTCATCGCCTCGGCAATCGTACCGAATCCGGGTCGGTTGGCGTAAGGACCCGTTTGCCCGTAACCGGTCACTCTGACCATAATTAACCCGGGGTTGATTTCGCTTAACTTCTCGTAGCCGAGGCCCCATTTTTCCAGCGTCCCCGGACGAAAATTTTCGATAAGCACGTCGCTCGTTTTGATCAGATCCAAAAACACTTCCTGATCAAAGGCCGCTTTTAAATCCAGAATCATCGTCCGTTTGTTGCGGGACAACCATTTCCACATCAAAGGAATGCCGTCCTTTTTCAAACTGATCGAACGGCCGCCGTCTTCTTTCCGCGGATGTTCAATTTTAATCACATCGGCTCCGAAATCCCCCAGATTTTTAGCGATTAAAGGACCGGCGATAATGGATGAGGCATCAATCACTCGCAATTTAGACAAGGGCATTAAGGTTCCTCCTCTTCAAAAAATAAACAATGTTTATCAGCCGCGTTTCTGATCGATTGTTTTCTGATCTGTTGTTTCCTGATCTGTTTATGCGTCTTCTTTTTTATGCGCTGATGCCAATATTTTTTGCGCTTTATAGACGATCGGATAATCGACAAATTGGTTTCCGACACGAATGGAAGACGATCCGCTCTGTTCAGCTTCTCGAAACGCCTCAACGATTTCCTTCGCTCTTTCTATTTCCTCTGCCGTTGGTGTAAAAATACGCCTGACAATTTCAATTTGCCGGGGATGAATAAGCATTTTCCCCTGAAAACCTAAATTTTTGGCCATTTGTGCTTCGTTGGCCAACCCTTCTTCATCCTCCAAATCCACATAAACGGTATCCAGCGGAGGCTCAAGATCGGCGGCCCTGGATTCGATGACGATTTTGCTGCGTGTAGAGAGCAGTTCTTCACCGGACTTGCTCCAGTACATCCCGGTATCGTTCGTCAAATCACCGGCCCCAAAAGCGACCCGGCGCACCCTCTTTTTGTTTTTTAAGATCGAGGCCAGATTGGAAACGCCTTTGGCCGTTTCGATAATCGGAATGAGATCAATGGATCGGCTGGGCAAATCCCGTTCTTTTTCCAGCGCAGTCAACAGCCAATCGGCGATGGTCAAATCTTCAGCTGATTCCACCATGGGCAGGACAATGCCGTCCAACTCCCGACAAACCACCTTGTGCATGTCCCCAAAGAAAAAAGGCGTTGAAATCGCATTCACCCGAACGTAAGCCTTAGGCTTTCGGGATTGTTTGAGGAAGGTGGGGACGTCGTCTCTCGCTCGTTCTTTTTCATTCACCGCACAAGCATCCTCCAGATCCAAAATGACGGCATCGACAGGTAATTGCAAAGCCTTCTCAACCTTGCGAAAATGGTTGGCGGGAGCAAACAATAGCGTTTGCCACACGGTCATCCCTCCCAAAATGATAATCGTATACTATTTTTCGTCAAAATAGGCTTATATTGTCTAAAAATTCGCTATTTACGATAAAAAGTATACCATTTTCATAGACAAAAAGCAAACGCAGGTCAACCTGTCTAAAAACAAACGAAGACCAACCCGTCTAAAGCAGAACACACATCCATCCAATCTGGCATCTCAGCCCAAAAACGGATTGAATTAGTGGTAAAATAGAGTTAGCGATATGTTTAAAGGGTGTCTGTTCATGAATGCTTTCTTTTCCCGGGGCTTTATGGTGACGATGACCATATATGCCGGCATACACTTTATTGAGTTCTTCCATCCTTCCGAAAGGCTGGAAGATTTCCTTTCTTTGATGGGGATGGCGGCATTGCTGTTTGCCTTTTTACATACGCGAATGCGCCAGATGACGTTACCCCTCTGCTTAACGCTCAGCGCCATGGCCATTATGCTGATCACCAGTTCGGGGTCCGCTTTTTTCCACGGGTTGTGGGAAGGCCTGCGCCAAATGCGCGCTCTGGTCGGGCTTTTATTCATTGTTCCCATTGTCAGCTGGGTGCTGCGTTACGAACCGTATATTGAAGATGTGATGATTTTCTTCCGCAAACAGTTAAACGGCAGCAAACGCTTCTACGGCGGCGTGATGGCGGTCATTCAAATCATCAATTACTTCGTTCTCATCGGCACCATCCCGATTATGTATCAATTCGTACATACTTTTTTAAAAGGGAAAAAAGGGGAGGTCTGGGAGACGTATCGGACATCGGCGGTCATGAGAGGCTTTGCCTTAGGGACGCTGTGGATCATCAGCATTCCCAGTTTTTCCTATGCCATTCAGAGCACGGGAGCTTCTTTAACACTGGCCATCTTGCAAGGTTTTCTTGTCACTGTGGCCGGCATAATTCTTGCCCTCATCTTTTTGCATGTCCAGGAAAAAAGGGGCGGACTTGATTTATCCGCCGGCATTCAGGAAGAAATTGACCGCGTATTGAAAGATGGAAGTCCCCATGGATTAGTCAAACAAAAAGTGATTGAATTTATGACTTTATTCGTCTCTTTATTCGGGTCGATCCTGGTCATTCACTTGATCTTCCATTGGGATTTATTAGTGGTTATTCCTTTGGTTGTCCTTGGCTGGACGTTGATTTATTTTTTGATCAAAGGCAATCTCGTCCGTTTTTTGCAGGAAAGCAAATATTATGTGCTCAGGGGCATCCCGCTCAAAGCAAAGGAAATGAGTATTTTTCTGTCCGCGGGTCTGTTAATCTATGCTTTAAATGCATCCGGCTGGGGACAAATCGTTGTTGAAAGCATTTATCAATTGACGGACGGCATCCCCGGCTTCAATTTCCTCTGGGTTCTGCCCCTGATTGTTGTCATGTTGGGTTTGATGGGGTTGAGCCCCTTAACGGTGATGGTTCTCCTTGGCGGTATTGTGCAAAGCATTGATTTGCCCTATCCTCCGGAGTTGATTCTGCTTTCCCTGACCATGGGCAGCGTCATCACCATCCTCTTGTCTCCGCTCGTCATTCCGGTGATTATTATTAGCAATGAGAACGGAAGAACACCTTGGCAAAATGCTTTCAAGAGCAACTGGGCATATGCCATCGTTTTTTATTTTGTGGTGGAAACTTACGCCCAGTGCATGCTTTGGCTGGGGGTCTTATCATGAAAATTTTCTGATTGTCACAATTTGGCCATGATTTCCTGTAATTGTCAAAAATATGTGAACAAAAGTCCTAGGATATTGGAAATACCTTCCTGTTCTGGCAAAATAAAAACAGGAGGTGGTTGATATGACAAAACAAAATGTACAAGTAGAACAAAATCAGGTCATCATACCTGAAAATCCTGTTTCGCGGTATTTATTCAACAGCACGCGTGCAGCATGGATCTGGCTGATCATTCGTCTATACTTGGGATATGTTTGGTTAACCGCCGGTTGGGGTAAAGTGACGGACGAAGCATGGACAGGTGAACAAGCGGGGGCAGCGATACAAGGCTTTATTCAAGGCGCTTTAAGCAAAGCGGGAGAAGGCGGAGATGTCGCCGGCTGGTACGCCTCATTTTTAGAAAATATCGTTTTACCGAATGCGACACTCTTTTCGTATTTGGTTGCCTATGGAGAGATGTTGGTCGGACTCGGTTTGATTGTCGGATTGTTAACCGGCATCGCCGCCTTTTTCGGCAGTTTGATGAATGTCAGTTTTCTTTTTGCCGGGACATTGAGTACCAATCCCCTTTTATTTATTCTGGCCACCTGGCTTGTTCTCGCTTGGAAAGTAGCCGGCTGGTACGGTTTAGATCGTTTTGCCTTACCTTACCTCGGAACGCCTTGGGGCAGAAATCATCTAGCAGACAAGTC
>CALBTX010000030.1 GCA_937967685.1 uncultured Bacillaceae bacterium
GATCCATACCATAGATCCATACCATAAATGAAGCCATACAGTTTACTGAAGTGCAAAGGGGCGATCAATGATGGAGGTTAGGCCCATAGAGCTGATTATCATCACCGGCATGTCCGGAGCAGGGAAAACCGTTGCCATTCAAAGTCTGGAAGATCTCGGATATTTTTGTGTCGATAACTTGCCTCCCGTCTTGATCCCCAAGTTTTTGGAATTGATTGAGCAATCGGCAGGCCCGATGACCAGAGTAGCTTTAGGACTTGATTTAAGAGGCAGGGAATTTTTTGACGCTGTCTTTCAGTTTTTGGACGAATTGGAGCATAAACAACAATTCCGCTATCAGATCCTCTATTTGGACGCCAGCGATGAGGTGCTCGTCAACCGCTATAAAGAGACGCGGCGCAAACATCCTCTCGCAGGGAACGGCTTGCCGTTGGAAGGCATCAGACAGGAAAGAAAATTGCTCGAAGGACTGAAGGGAAAGGCGCATCAAATTATTGACACATCCCGGCTCAAACCTGCCCAGCTGAGGGAAAAAATCGTTTATCGTTTTGCGGATGACAGCAGGAATCAGCTCATCGTCAATGCGATGTCCTTCGGTTTTAAATACGGTATTCCGATTGATGCGGATCTCGTTTTCGATGTGCGTTTTCTGCCTAACCCACACTATATCGAGGATTTGAAGCCGATGACGGGTTTGGACGAACAGGTGTCCGCCTACGTCTTGAAATGGGGAGAAACGCAAATGTTTATCAAAAAGATGGAAGATATGCTCTCTTTCCTGCTGCCGCTTTATCAAAGGGAAGGGAAAAGTCAAGTGGTCATCGCCATCGGCTGCACTGGCGGTAAACATCGTTCAGTCGCTCTTGCCGAACATATTGGCCAGCGATTTGCCGACCAATTTAAGACGAATGTGACCCACCGGGATATTGATAAAGACAGACCTTGATTGGACCAGCGAGCATTCGTCTCACAACAGGGAGGGCTGTCAAGAGTGGCGAAGTACAGCAATCGTCAGCATGAGGAGAAAAAAAATGTCGTCGTTATCGGGGGAGGAACCGGCTTATCCACCATTTTGAGGGGGCTGAAGAAAGCGGATCTAAACTTAACGGCCATCGTCACGGTGGCTGATGACGGAGGCAGTTCAGGCCGGCTCATCGAAGAGCTGAAAATGCCGCCGCCGGGAGATGTGCGCAACGTCCTGGTCGCCTTGGCCGAAAGGGAACCTTTGTTGCAGAGCTTGTTTCAACACAGATTTCGCAATGGGCAAGGTTTGGCCGGCCACAGCCTGGGCAACCTGCTGATTGCCGCCATGCAGGAAATCACCGGTGACTTCGTCACCGCGGTCAAGGCATTGAGCCGTGTGTTGGCCGTGCGCGGACGTGTCCTGCCCGCCGCCAACGCCAGCATTCGTTTGCAGGCGCGCATGCAGGACGGCAGTACGGTTGTCGGCGAATCGAATATACCGAAGGCGGGAAAGAAAATCGAGCGGATTACCTTGATTCCGAAAGATATCGAGGCGCTCCCCGAAGCGGTGGAAGCCATTGAAGAGGCGGATTTGATCATCGTTGGTCCGGGAAGTTTGTACACGAGTGTCATTCCAAATTTGTTGGTCGACGGGATTCAGCAGGCGATCAAACGCTGTCGGGCGGAGAAAATGTATATTTCCAATGTGATGACCCAGCCCGGAGAAACGGACGGTTACGACGTACGTCAACATGTCCAGGCGATTTACGACCATGTGCAAATGCCGTTGTTTCACAAGGTGGTCGTTAATGTGGGTCAAATTCCTGAGAGCATGATCGATAAATACCGTGAAGAAGGAGCGGACCCTGTCATTTATCATCCAGGAAGCCTCGATCAATACGGGGTGGAAATCATTAAGGACCGCCTGTTCCTGATGGATGATTATTTGCGGCATGATGCCCGGAAAATAACCCGAATCGTTCTGCGATGTTTGGCTGGATTGGGAAAGGAATAGGTGATGCCATCATGTCTTTTGCCTCAGAGACAAAGCAGGAATTGGCCAACTTGCCTCTGAAAACATGTTGTTTGAAAGCGGAGCTGGCTGCTGTATTGCGCATGAGCGGCTCCCTCTCTTTTTCGAACAAACAAGCTGTTCTTGACGTTTCCACTGAAAATGCCGCCATTGCCCGGCGTGTGTTTCGTTCTTTGAAGGAATGTTTCGGACTGCACGCCGAACTGTTGGTTCGTAAGAAAATGCGCCTGAAAAAAAACAATGTGTACATCGTTCGTCTTCCGGTCCGTGTCCGGCACGTCTTGAGCGAATTAAAAATCATCACTGGTTCTTTTGAGATGAAAAGGGACATTTCCCCTGCTTTGATCCAAACAGCGTGCTGCAAGCGTTCCTATTTACGCGGGGCGTTTCTGGCCGGGGGATCCGTCAACCACCCGGATTCGGCATCTTATCATTTGGAAATTTTCACCAATTACCGGGAACATGGACAGGCGCTCGTGCGATTGGCCAACGATTTTTATTTAAACCCGAAGCTGATCGAGCGCAAAAAAGGGTATGTCATGTATTTGAAAGAAGGGGAAAAAATCACTGATTTTTTAAATATCATCGGGGCCCATCGGGCGCTTTTTAAGTTTGAAGACGTGCGCATCGTCAAAGATATGCGCAATTCCGTCAATCGTCTGGTCAATTGTGAAACGGCCAATTTGAACAAGACGGTCGTGGCGGCGATGAAGCAATTGGAAAACATTCAACTGATTGATGAAAAAATGGGACTTGACAACCTTCCCCGGAAATTGCGGGAAGTGGCCATCTTGCGGTTGCAGCATCCGGATGCTAATTTAAAAGAGCTCGGCGAATTAATGCCGGACGGAAAAGTGAGTAAATCGGGCATGAACCATCGCTTCCGAAAAATCAATGAAATCGCTGCCAAATTGAAATGAACATGTTTTTCCATAGATGGCAACAATGATATAATAAGGTCGAACATGTTGGACACAGCAAATATTCGGTTAAAGATGATATGATTTGAAGATGATTATTTAGGAGGAATAAATGATGGTCGAAGAAAAAGTGACTGTTCGCCTGAAAACCGGCCTGCAGGCCCGTCCGGCTGCTCTGTTCGTTCAAGAAGCGAACCGGTTTGCGGCGGATGTATTTGTGCAAAGAGGGGATAAAAAAGTGAACGCCAAAAGTATTATGGGGATCATGAGTCTCGCTATTGGCACGGGAGCAGAGATCACCATTTCAGCCGAAGGCGCTGATGCCGAGGAAGCGGTCCGTCGTTTGACAGACTATGTTTCACAGGAGGATTAGACAAAAACAGAGTGATTGCAAAGAATCACTCTGTTTTGAACTTACTTGGCCGGTTGGCTTGTGATGACATCGTCAATGAGCCCGTACGCTTTGGCATCTTGTGCATCCATGAAATTGTCGCGGTCCGTATCACGTTCAATGCGCTCGAGCGGCTGGCCGGTGCGTTCGGCCAGGATTTCGTTCAACTTTTGTCTCATTCTTAAGATGCGTTTGGCATGGATTTCAATATCCGCTGCTTGCCCTTGGGTTCCGCCCAACGGTTGATGGATCATCACTTCCGCATTGGGCAGGGCGAAACGTTTCCCTTTCTCCCCGGCGGCCAATAAAAAGGCGCCCATCGATGCGGCCATGCCGATGCAGATCGTGTTGACCGGCGCTTTAATGTATTGCATCGTGTCATAAATCGCCATTCCGGCGGTGATGGATCCACCCGGACTGTTGATGTACAGGGAAATGTCTTTCTCCGAATCTTCGGCATCGAGAAACAGCATTTGGGCAACGACGGCGTTGGCCACCTGGTCGTTAATGCCCGAACCGAGAAAGATAATGCGGTCTTTCAACAGACGGGAATAAATGTCGTAAGCTCGCTCTCCACGATTCGTTTGCTCAATGACCGTTGGGATCAGGTGCATATTTTCCATTACAAAAAACCTCCTTTATCGATTCCATCGTTTTGGCCTGCGTGCAAAAAAAGTCCAGCCCATATTGATGATCTTCCACCACTTATCTTACATAAAAGGTCAGGAAAGGTCAAATATTTTGCCGCCGATGAACGACCATCTCAAGACAGTGTACCTGATGCAGAAAGGATGATCAATGTGAGTATGGCAGAAAAACGTTTCCAGCACTGGTATGCACATTCCGAATTACCTCCCGATCTTCGAGAGGAATTGAAATCGATTCAACACAGCCCGCAGGAAATAGAGGAAAGATTTCATTCTCAGCTTTCTTTCGGGACGGGAGGTCTCAGAGGGCAATTGGGTGCCGGAACGAATCGGCTGAATATTTACACGATCCGTAAGGCCAGCCTGGGATTGGCCCACTATTTGCTTAACCAAAACGGCTCGGTTTTAAACGTCACGGTCGTCATTGCTTATGATTGCCGTCACCGTTCGCAGCAATTTGCGGATGAAGCGGCCTTAACCCTGGCTAAACAAGGAATCACATGTTACGTCTTCCCTTCGCTCAGGACGACACCCGAACTATCTTTTGCCGTGCGCAAAATGAACGCCTCTGCCGGCATTGTCATCACGGCCAGCCACAACCCTCCGGAATATAACGGCTTCAAAGTTTACGGTCCGGACGGGGCCCAATTGAATGTGCAGGAAGCGGACAAAGTGATCGCTTTCGTCAACAATATTGAGGACGAATTGTCCGTCCCGGTGCTGTCAAAAGAAGAAGCCGTCGCCCAAGGGCTGTACAATACAGTGGATGCATCGCTCGATGACCAATATGTGGATTATGTCGTTTCCCTCTCGCTTCGGCCGCAAACGATCAGGCAGATGAAAGACAGGTTCCGAATCGTTTATACCCCGCTGCACGGTACGGGACTGGTGCCCGTGCTCAAGGTGTTGCACAAAGCGGGTTTTACGCAAGTGGAAACAGTTGAGGAACAGGCGCATCCCGATCCCGATTTTTCGACGGTTTCTACGCCCAATCCGGAAGAACATGCCGCCTTCCAACTGGCCATCGATCAGGCCCGTGCGAACGGTGCGGACATGATCATTGGCACGGACCCGGATGCAGACAGAATGGGAATCGTCGTTCAAAACCAGTCCGGGGATTATGAAGGGCTGACCGGCAACCAAACGGGTGCACTGCTCTTGCACTATATTCTCACCCGGAAAAAAGAAACCGGGACCCTGACGGATAAACATACGCTGTGCAAGACGATCGTCACGTCCGAGTTAGGGCGAAAAATTGCCGCCTCTTTCGGGCTGGAAACGATAGACACTTTGACAGGCTTCAAGTTTATCGGGGAAAAAATCAAACAGTTTAAAGAAGAAGGGGAACGCATTTTTGTCTTCGGCTATGAGGAAAGTTACGGCTATCTGATCGGCGATGAAGTGCGTGACAAAGATGCCGTCCAGGCCGTCCTGTTGGCCGCAGAAATGGGAGCCTATTATAAGTCGAAAGGATTGACCGTCTACGAGGCGCTGCTCGATTTATACGAAACGTACGGGTACTACAAAGAAGCCATTCAGTCCATCACCTTGACGGGACAGGAAGGTTTAAGGAAGATTCAGCATGTCATGTCCCATTTGAGAGCACATCCGCTGCAACAGATCGGCGGGCAGACGGTGAACGTCATTGAAGATTATTTATCAGGGATTCGGGTGGAAACCGGCACGGGGCAGCAACAAATATTGACCCTGCCTTCTGCCAATGTGCTCAAATATTTTTTGGACGACGGCACATGGGTATGTATTCGTCCGTCGGGAACCGAACCCAAATTGAAAATCTATTACGGTGTCAACGGCACATCCCAACTGGAAGCGGAACGGAAAAACGATCGGATCAAAAATGAAGTGGATCAACTCATCAAGGCATTACTATGACAGCATAGTAATGCTTTTTATTTTTACCCGTCACCTTACAAACAAAAATAATGTAAAAAGGTTTGACATTATTTCTTTAACCCATATCATAAAAATGTAAAATATGTTTTACATAGGGCGGGGAAGAATCA
>CALBTX010000031.1 GCA_937967685.1 uncultured Bacillaceae bacterium
TTGGCATCCTGTAAGGATTGATTCCTTATGGGATGTTTTATTTTAAACGGTATATGAAGAAAAAGCGTATACGTACATTGAATCGGGAGATATGAGCAAGGTTACCACCTGAGCAACCGTTATAGCGTCAGGATTCGATCATATTTTACATGAAGAGACATAAACATATGGCAAGGGAACAGGAATTCACAGGGGGCATGAATGATAATGAAAAAAGGATTTCTCATGATTATTGGGCTGCCATTGCTCTTAATGTTGGTGGCGTGCGGCGGGCAGGAATCCTCTTCGAATGGAGCATCGGGGAATTTAGAGGATGAGACAATTAAGCTGGGCGTCTTAGAGGACCGTTCCGGGGATTTTTCGCTTGTAGGTATTCAGAAAACTCATGCAGTAGAATTAGCGGTGGAAGAAATTAATGAAGAAGGTGGTTTATTGGGGAAGCAAATTGAAATCATTGCCCCAGACACACAGTCCGATGATAACCGTTATCAAGAAATGGCCAATAAACTCATATTGGATGATGAAGTCGATGTGATTATGGGGGCTTTCTCAAGCGCTTCACGAGAAGCGATTCGCCCCATTATGGAGAAGCACGGAATGATTTATTTTTACAACAACCAATATGAGGGCGGGGTGGCAAGCAAATATACATTTCCTACAGGCGCGGTACCTGAACATCAAGTGATGCCAGTCATGGAATATATGATTGAAACCTATGGGCTTAATGGGTACACCATTGCCGCAGACTACAATTTTGGACAAATAACAGCTGATTGGGTAAGAGTAGCTGCCGAAGAGTATGGAGGAACAATTATTGATGAAGAATTTGTTCCACTCGGTGTTTCCCAGTTTAGCAGCAGCATAAATAGAATTCAGCAAGCTAATCCTGATTTCCTCGTTGTTTTGTTAACAGGTGCCAAACAATCTTCTTTCTATGAACAGTGGTTAAACTCGGGTATAGACGGTTTACCAATGGCCACAACGATCAATATGGCTCAGCAATATGAACATAAACGTTTCCAACCTCCGGCACTGGCGAATATGCATGTAGCCGCACCATTTATGGAAGAATTGGATACACCGGAGGCACAGGAGTTTGTCAAGAAATTTAGAGAGAAATTTCCTGATGATGAATATGTTGGGATGGAAGCTGCTGCACAGTATACGGGAGTATATTTATGGGCCACAGCAGTAGAACAGGCGGGGACCACAGAAACTGAAGCAGTGATTGAAGCTTTGGAAAGCGGATTAAGTGTTGAGGCCCCTTCAGGCACGGTGACCATTGATCCTAAATCACATCATGCCATCAAAAATGTTTATTTGTTCCATGCGGATGAAAATCACAATATTTCAATCCTTGATTTATGGGAGCAGGTAGAACCGTACTGGTTAGGGGATGAAATGGGGATTGATTTGAGAGAAGATGCACCGAATAAGCAATTTACTCCTCTTGACTAAAAGAAAAAGATCATTGTCCTTTGAGACATTGTTCCTCAAGGTGTATAGGTGCGTCATGATAAAAATTGCTTGACGCGCCTTTTAGAAATTTATTCATGAGGGAATAACTACTCGAAGAATTGGAGAAGGTTTTGATGGAAATATTCGCAAATCTATTTAATATTTTATATCAATTCTTGGATAGTTTTTCATTCCTAATTTTGTCTGCCATTGGTTTGGCAATTATTTTTGGAATGATGAGAATCATCAATCTGGCCCATGGGGAATTTATGATGTTAGGGGCATACATCACTTCCGCATGTTATTTGGCAGGTATACCACTACTTTTTGCGATTATTTTAGGAGCAATCGGTGTAGGTATATTCGGTTTGATTATTGATAGGCTGGTCATATGTCATTTATATGGAAGACCGCTCGATTCAGTTGTGGCAACTTGGGGAATTAGTTTAATCATGACTCAAGGTTTTCTCATCTTATTGGGGGCAACTTTTGAAGGACCCTCTACCCCTTTGGGTTCTTTCGTAGTTGGAGATCGGAATTATTCGGTCTACAGGATATTACTCGTTTTCATCGCTATTTCCTTGCTAATATTCATGTACTGGATCTTTATGCATACCAAATTTGGCTTGAAATCAAGAGCAACAATGCAGAATAATGAAATGGCCAGCAGTTTGGGAACGAATACAAAACGTATGAATACCATAACATTCATGGTCGGATCCATGTTTGCTGGCTTGGCCGGAGGGCTTTATGCACCAACAATGGCGATCACCCCATCTTTTGGATCAGCATTTCTGATGGAGAGTTTTATAACGGTCCTTGTAGGTGGAGCGAACCCCCTGATCGGGACGGTTGTTTCCGGGGGCGCCCTTGGGGTCGTCAATAGTGGTTTGTCCTATTTGTATGGAACTTTTATTGGCAGAGTCGGTCTGTTGATCGTCGCCATTCTCTTTATTCGGCTATGGCCATTTGGTTTTTCTGGACTGATAGAGAAAAAAATGATGCGGGTGAAGTGATATCATGAAAAGATTAACTGCTGAAAACGTTACAGCGGGGTTATTATTTATCTTTCTTATCTTTTATCCATTGATGGCTTCCGCTTACAATGTTTTGAATATGTCTTATTTTTTATCAATGGTCTTCCTCTCCCTGAGTCTGGCTTTAATATGGGGTTTAGCCGGTATATTCAGTTTTGGACAAACAGCTTTTTTTGGAATAGGCGGATATAGCTATGCCATCATTAGTTTGAATTTGGACATCCCAGACATCACTTTTATTGTGCTCATTTCAGCTCTCTTGATTGCGGGTATAGCAGCTTGGATATTAGGCTATTTTATTTTTTACGGCGGCGTTAATGACGTATTTGTGGGATTGATTACACTGTGTGTCACACTTGTTTTAGCTACATTTATGAGTCAAACTGCCGGATCGCAGTGGAAAATAGGCAGCGTTCCTTTAGGTGGGGACAATGGAATTAATAACATACCTTCCATTTCTATTGGTAACATTATTTCTTTTGAACGAAACTATTTGTACTATCTCATACTTATCGTGCTTGTTGTTGTCTATTTATTGCTGCGAAAAATTAGTCACTCTAAATCGGGTTACAAACTGATTGCCGTTAGGGAAAATCGGGAGCGCAGTGAACTATTTGGCTACAACATCCCGCTCATTCAAACGATGGTATTTACACTTGGGGGTGTTTTGGCCGCACTTAGCGGTGTTTTCTATGTCACGTGGGGAGGATATATTTCTCCTTCTTCAATGGGTATAACAGCCGCGGCATTGCCTGTTGTTTTAGTTGCAGCAGCAGGTCGAAAAAATTTAACGGCCGTGATTTTATTTACGATTATCTATTATATGTTTTCCCAATATTTATCTGTGACGGGCAGTGAATATGCTCTTGTCGTATTAGGCTTTACTTTGGTTGTCGTTATTTTGTTAGTTCCTCAAGGCGTTTTCGCATCTCTCTTTCAATTACTTGATCGTCTGCTGTTCAAAAAGAAATGATTGCTTAGGAAGGGAGGTATGAACAAACATGTCAAATACAATCGAAGAACGAAAAAAGGAGAAAAAAAATCAAACGACACAAAAAGTACTGGAACTTAAGGATCTGAGCAAAGACTTTGGCGGATTAAGGGCAGTGGACGAAGTGAATATGGTTGTCAATAAGGGGGAATTGCGCTGCTTAATCGGACCCAATGGAGCTGGGAAAAGTACCATTTTCAAATTGATTATGGGTTTGTATCCACCCACCAAGGGTAGTGTCCTTTTCAAAGGTCAAGAACTGGTCGGCTTACCCGTGTGGAAACGGGCACGATTAGGGATCAGTATTAAAATGCAAATTCCCGGTGTATATGGGGAATTGTCATTATATGATAATTTACGGATTGCTGGGCAAAATTTCATCCCCCCTATTAAAATAGATTCGGAGATTGACCGACTTGTGCATTTGGTGGGGATTGAAAATTTAGGTAATCCGATTGTCAAAAATCTTTCTCATGGGCAACAACAGTGGTTAGAAATAGCCATGGCTCTTGCCTCAAACCCCGAATTACTTTTACTTGATGAGCCAGCAGCGGGCATGGGGCCGGAGGAAACTGAATTTACGGCTCAGATCATACACAAATTATCCGAAAAAGGGATCACCATCATCTTTATTGATCATGACATGGGTTTTGTTCGACGCATTGCTCAAAAAGTGACCGTACTACATTACGGTAAACTTTTTGCGGAAGGTACGATTGATGAAATTGAGACGAATGAAGAAGTGATCCGAATATATTTAGGAAGTTAATATTTTTCACTTTTACTTTAAAAGCTGTGGGGGAAAAGAATGCTTAGGGTACAAAACCTTTCGACTGGATATGGTAGAGTAACCGTTGTTCGGGATGTGAATATCGAGGTTGAAAAAGGGGAAATTGTTTCCATCATTGGCCGGAATGGTGTGGGAAAAAGTACTTTTGTCAAATGTATCATGGGACTGCTGAAGACATTTACCGGCAAAATCATTTTTCATGAAAATGACATCACAGACATTGATTCTTTTAAGCGAGCTCACTTTGGAATCGGTTATGTCCCGCAAGGTCATGGCACATTTCCCAGACTAACCGTTCAAGAAAATTTGATGATGGGCGAATCAATTAACATAGCGGAGAAAACAACGGATTATGAAGTGATCTACAATTATTTCCCTCGTTTAAAAGATCGACTGCAGCAAAAAGCTGGCACGTTGAGCGGTGGTGAACAAGCTCAACTGGCCATTGGCAGAGCATTGGTCGGTCATCCTAAATTATTATTACTCGATGAACCTTCTGAAGGGATCCAACCAAACATCATTAAACAGATTAGTGATAATCTTCTTCAAATTAATAAAGATCTCGGTTTAACAATACTTTTTGTCGAACAAAACATTCAATTCATTCAAAGTATGGCAGATAGATGTTATGCCATGGATCGAGGAGGTATTATTGGTGAACATGCTTCAGATGAGCTGACTCTGGAAAATATAAAACATTATTTAACTGTATAAATATTTGTTCGCACACATATTTACTGGTTGGTTGAAATTTTGAAATATCAGAATTCCAAAAGGAGGCATTGATATTGAAAGAAATTAAACAGCCCGGAAAGTTCAGTTATGTTTTTAGTCGTTATCTTGAGCCCATTGACACTGTCAAGCCTGGTGAAGAAGTTGTGATTCATACTGAAGATGCCTTTGAAAATCAAATCACAAAAGAAACAGATTTACCTTCGCAAATTTTGGGTGACTACCTGAATCCACAAACAGGGCCAATCTATATTGAGGGAGCAGAACCGGGAGATACACTCGTTGTTCATATTATTGATATTACCCCAACGCGTGATTGGGCAGTAAGCCTCTTAAAACCTCATTTTGGAGGCCTGACGACAACGGGAAGCACTCCTTTACTCCATGAACCTCTTCCTGAAAAAGTGTGGATTTATAAACTGAAAGAAGGGATGTTATCAAATAACGATCGTTTAAGTTTTCCTTGGCGTCCTTTCTTGGGCACGATTGCCACGGCACCCGATTTGGAAGCTGTTTCAGCGTTAACTCCACATCATTATGGAGGAAATATGGATGTGCCCGATACCAAACCGGGTAACACTATCTTTTTACCTGTGAAGGTACCTGGAGCCTACTTCTATACAGGAGACTGTCATGCGGGTCAAGGAGATGGCGAATTGTGCGGCGTAGCTCTAGAAATATCAGCAAAAACGACTATCAGATTTGAATTGATCAAAGGGAAATCCATCAAGTGGCCACGCATTGAAAGCCCAACGGAAATAATGGCTGTCGGAAGCGCGCGACCGATGGAGGATGCCGCCAGAATTGCCTACATGGAATTAATAGACTGGTTAGTGGAACTAGGCTGGGACAAATGGGATGCTTATCAAGCCTTGACCCAAATTGGCAAATTGACAGTTGGAAATATGGTTGACACGTATTACTCTCTTGTCGCCAAGATTGACAAAGAATATGCATTCATGGATGATGA